>VGTH01000045.1 GCA_016874755.1 Deltaproteobacteria bacterium
CCTCAGTGTGCTTTTCTCTCATCGGCGTATCCTTTCCTGCCTGCGCCAACAGGCAGCCTTTCGTTTTTAGATTCGCGAAAGGGTACGCCTACCTATTTCCTATTTCCACACGCTTTGATCATAGCTCAAATTGTTCCGGAGGATGACAAATGAGACTGCTAATCGCCACCATGTTCAAGAAAGTTCCAGTGCGCAAGACCAAACAGCGCGCTTGTATCTGCAAACGCTGCGGTACACGCATCTATTCGTTGGCTTTCTTGAAGGCGCACCTCGAAGCGCACGATCGCAAGAACCACTAAGCCGAGCGGCTCGATCGGTGCAAAGTTATGAAGCCCGCCTCATCGCGTCCGGCTTTCTGCGTAACAGGCGCACAGAGCATGTTCAGAAATCATCGGACCGAAGACAATGGCAGAGATCAAAATTATCGCGCGCGGGATGGAGCGCCGGCCTTGTGTCTGCGGCGCTGCCATCGCCCGATCGCCCATGCACACTGAAGGTAAGTCCGAGTTGTGGCTATGCACACGCCACTGTGGCGCGCGCGGACTGACCTATCAAGGCGCGCTGCGCCGAAAAGTGCGACTCGATCTGTTGAGCTGGGGCGACTTGCGCCGCAACGCCCGCGCTCTCATCGACTCGGCTGAAGACGCGCACAGGTTGTGCGCCGCGCCTGCAAGCGAAGCGGCGCTGCCATCTTGTAGATCTGCGCTAATGTGAAAGGCGAGGCGTGCTGTCGCCGCTCGGACACTGTGTCGTAGTGCGGAAGTTTCCGGTTATGTCATCCTGAGCGCTAGCGAAGGATCTGCTTTCGGGCGCCGTCGGAAGCTCAGCCGATCAAATCGTGGATGCTATAAATGGCAAATACGGTGTAGATGGTACCGGTGATAACCAGCGCTTTGGCCGCCAGTTCCGGCTTACGCTTGCCCAACCAAACGATCAGCACCAGTAGTAAACACGCCAAACTCTTGTGATAGAGCACGCTCGCGACCGTGCTCCAGGACAGCGGACCGAAAGTTGCCATGGTGTGGCGCGAGTAGGTAAAAACCCCGTCGACTATTTGCAGAAACAGATTGAAGAGCAGGAGCTGCTGGAGGATTTCCCGCTCTGGTAAGCTTGCCTTGGCGATCTGACCGGTGGCGGTTTTCATGGCGCGACGCTAGAGCGAAGTTGGTGCCATGACCAGCATGGCAACTATTCCACCCGAGAATGCCAAATCCTATCCGTGCGAATCTATGCTAATCGCCTGGCAGCGATCTGCGGGTTTCGACATCGGGCGGCGTCGTCCGCGCCATCGCTCAAAGTGGCTAGTCGCAGCATCAGCGTGGGCTGGCTTGTCACCGATCGGGCGCCATGAAATGATTTGCACCCAGTGATGACGAGCTTTGAAGCGATCCCACTGCCCGATGCTGAGATCTCCTACCTGGCGCAACTGCCGCTGGCCGACACGCCAGAAGCGATCATGCAGGGATTGATCACTGGCACCGCCTGGCGCGCCGAAAAGATTGTCGTTTGGGGCAAAACCTATGCGCAGCCGCGGCTGACCGCTTGGTATGGCAACGAGGGAATCGCTTACACCTACTCGGGCATTCGCCTTGAGGCGCAGCCCTGGACCGAAACATTGCGTGACATCAAACAGCGCGTCGAAAAGCTCGCCGGCGTGACATTCAACAGCGTGCTGCTCAATTATTATCGCAACGAGCGCGACAGCATGGGGCTCCACAGCGATGACGAGCCGGAGCTTGGACGCCGACCGACCATCGCGTCTTTGAGCCTCGGCGCGGAGCGCATGTTCCTCTTGAAACACAAGAGCCGAAAAGATCTCAAACCGGTGCGACTGAAGCTTGCCTCCGGCAGTCTGCTGTTAATGAAAGGGGAGACGCAGCACTGCTGGAAACATGGCATCGAAAAAATGACCCAGCCGTGTCTCCCGCGAGTGAACCTGACGTTTCGGCGGGTGGGTGGTTAGCCTAATATAGCGGCGCAGCGAACCGGCAGATGCTTCGCTT
Source organism: Deltaproteobacteria bacterium (assembly GCA_016874755.1). Lineage (NCBI taxonomy): Bacteria > Pseudomonadati > Myxococcota > Myxococcia > Deltaproteobacteria bacterium. The sequence continues at coordinate 2,004 of VGTH01000045.1, forward strand.
CGCTCCGCATGACAGGGAAAAAAAAGCCAAGAATCCTTCGACGGGCTCAGGATTGAACGGACTTTTGATAAACGATTTCAACTCCGATGCCGCCCGACAAGGGCGACTCATGCGCCGTTCGTCTTGAAACCTTGGCGCAGGACCCTGAATGTTTTCACATCATCACTTAACGCCTGGTCTGAAAGCCTTTGTAATTCTGCGGTTCCTGCCACTCGACCGCCACCTCGGTGACGCGCGCGCCCTCGGGGCCTTGACGGCACCAGGCGATCAATCGCTTGACCTGCTCTCTGTTTCCTTCAGCCCAAGCTTCGACGGAGCCGTCGGGACAGTTCATCACCCAACCGGTGAGCGCTAAAGCCTGCGCTTGCTGCACAGTCGAGGCGCGGTAATAGACGCCTTGGACGCGGCCGGTGATTTTCAGGCGCACGGCGCACTGGTTTTCGGGTGCCATGTGGTACTCCTCAATGTCCTGCAACGGCTTGAATTGTCTCAAAAGTGCCAATTATTAGTTTGACAATCGCTGGTCGACTTCAGTAGTCTGGCGCCGATTTTAGGGTCTGTCTAGCGAAGAGCGCGCCTAGAGAGTGATTCTTAGATCTGTTGCGGCCCTGCCCTTTAGCTTAGCCGATCCCGCGCACATGACGAGCGACGCTTGAGTTGTACAACAAGGAGGGGCCAAGATGGGGGCAAAGCTTTACGTCGGTAATCTTCCCTACAGCATTACCGAAGATCGCCTGCAGCAACATTTTGCACAACATGGAACAGTTGTCAGCGCTCGAATCATCACCGACAAGTTCACCGGTAAGTCTAAGGGGTTTGGCTTCGTCGAAATGAGTTCGGACCAGGAAGCCGGGCGCGCCACCACGGCGTTAAACGGCACCGACTTCGAAGGCCGCAATATCGTGGTCAGCGAAGCGCGCCCGCAGGCGCCGCGCGACTCGCGCGAAGGCGGCGGATTGGGCGGCGGCCGGCCGTCGCGCCGTGAGCGCTACTGACGGCGACTGGGCAAGCTAGCTCAAACTGTTTTCCAGCAACTTTAGCAGGGCGTCTTCGTCGAGAACGGCGACGCCCAACTCCTGGGCTTTTTTGAGCTTGGAGCCAGGGTCGGCGCCGGCGACAAGATACGTGGTGTTTTTGCTAACGCTGGAGGTGACGCGACCGCCAAGCGCCTCGAGGCGTTTTTGCGCTTCGAGACGCGACATCGTGTCTAAACCGCCGGTGAGCACAAAAGTGGCGCCTGAGAGGGCACCGGTTTTTTTCTGTTCGATTCTGAATCGCACGCCGGCGTGGCGCAGTTTCTCGATGACCCCGCGGTTACTTTCCTGATGAAAAAAGCGCACGATGCTTTTGGCTACTTCGGGGCCAATCTCGCGCACGTCGACGAGCTCCTCTTCGCTGGCGTCCATGATTTTGTCCAGCGTGCCAAAGTGCTCGGCCAATAACTTGGCGGTGGCTTCGCCGACATGGCGAATGCCCAGGGCGGCGATGCAGCGCGGCAGACTGGCGCCTTTGCTTCGTTCGAGGGCGGCCAACAGGTTCTGCGCCGATTTTTCCGCCATGCGCTCAAGCCCGGCCAACTGGTCTTTGGTCAGACTGTAAAGATCGGCCACGTCGTGGACGAGCTCGCGGTCGACCAATTGCTCGATCAGTTTCTCGCCGAGTCCTTCGATGTCCATGGCGTTGCGCGAGCCAAAGAATTTCAAACTTTCTTTTAGCTTGGCGCCGCAGGAGAAGCCGGTGCAGCGGTAGGCGGCCTCGCCCTCTTCGCGAAACACTTCCGCGCCGCAGACCGGGCAGCGCTCCGGCATGACGAACTGTCTTTCGCCAGCCGTGCGCTTTTCTTCGAGGACTTTCACGACGTAGGGAATGACGTCGCCGGCGCGCTCGACGACAATGGTATCGCCGATGCGAATGTCCTTGCGGCCGATCTCGTCCATGTTGTGCAGCGATGCGCTCTTGACGATGACGCCGCCGAGGGCGACCGGTTCCAGGCTGGCCACCGGAGTCAGCGTGCCGGTGCGACCGACGTTGGCTTGGATGTCCAATATCTTTGTCGTCGCCTGGCGCGGCTTAAATTTGTAAGCGATCGCCCAGCGCGGCGAGCGGGCGATCTGGCCGAGCCGCTGCTGCAGCTCGGTGCTGTTGACTTTAACCACCAGCCCGTCGATCTCGTAGGGCAGCGCATCGCGCTCGGCTTCGATCTCATCGCGGTAGCGCAGCACGTCGTCCAAGCCATGACAGAGGCGGCCGCGCGGCACCGGCTTTAAGCCCCAGTGGTGAATCATCTCACGAAAATGCCAATGGCTCGTCAGCGTCGCGCCTTCGACGCTGCCCACGCCGTGGCAAAAAATATCCAGGGGCCGCTTAGCGGTGATCGTCGAATCCAGTTGCTTGAGCGATCCCGCGGCGGCGTTGCGCGGGTTGGCGAACGCCGGCTGGCCTTCTTCTTCGCGCTCGCGGTTCATTTTCTGAAACGCCTCGCGGCCAAGAAAAACCTCGCCGCGCACTTCCAAGCGCCGCGGCACGGGGTGGCCATCGGTGCGCAAGGTGAGCGGAATGGACCGAATGGTTTTGAGATTCAACGTGATGTCTTCGCCGTTGATGCCGTCGCCGCGGGTCGAGCCGACGGTGAACTTGCCGTCGACGTAGACCAACTCGACCGCCAGACCGTCGATCTTGGGCTCGACGGCATATTCAATTTTCTGGTCGTGTTTGAGAAAGCGTTGGAGGCGTTCTTGAAATTCCTGCAACGATTCGGCGTCGGTGGCGTTGTTAAGCGAGAGCATCGGCACCGTGTGCTGCACGGTTTTGAAGCGCTCGAGCGGCGCCGCGCCGACTTTCTGGGTCGGCGAATCCGCGCTTGCAAATTCGGGATGCTGCCTTTCCAGCTCCGTCAAACGGCGAAATAACTGGTCGTACTCGGCATCGCTGATCTCCGGATCGTCGAGCACGTGATAGCGGTAATTGTGCTTCTCAATCTGCTGGCGCAGCTGCGCGATCTCTTGTTGAATTTGCGTTGTCATTGGGAATCGTCGTCAAAACCTATGTACGATTAACATACTCCTCCGAGCGAATGAAGTTTTGGGTCGCGACCGTTAGCGTCGTCAGATTCCTTTTCTGTGACAAGGACGGTTCTATGACTTCGTCCTCTTGCCTTCGTGATCTCCGTGTCTTCGTGGTGAACCATTTCCTTGCGAAACCGTCGCTGATCTCCAGCGATCCATCGTCGTTGACACGCTCGACCGAGCGGCAGTATATTTTCGGCTAGGGAAAGCGATTCCCGTATCCTAAAAGATTTCGAAAAAAGACCAGGCGTGCCGATGCTGTTCATTGATTTTGCAACGATTGCGAGCCCACCCGTCAGCACCGAAGCCGCTGCTCGGCATTGTGTCGTCGACACCGAGCTCGACGTGATTGGCTCTCGATCCCATACCGAGGTGTTAGCAGTCTCCACCTTGGCAAGGAGCCTCTCATGTACGGATTCGAAACCATAGGAAACGCCACAGTTACCTGTTTTGACGGTAAGCCCGTCCTCACCACCGATCCCTGGATTACGCCCCACGCGTACTTTGGCAGCTGGACCCGTGAGCAAGAGATTCCCCAGGCTCAGCTCGAGAACATTCTGACGAGCCGCTACGTTTGGTTCTCGCACGGCCATCCGGATCATCTGAATGCGGACTCTCTGGCTGAGCTCACCGGAAGGGAATTTCTGTTGCCGGATCACGTCGGCGGACGCATCGCCAACGACTTCCAGCATGCTGGACTAAAATATCAAATCTTACCCGACCGCAAATGGGTGAAGCTGTCTCCTCGAATCGAGGTGATGTGCCTTTCTGACTACTACCAAGACGGGGTTCTGTTAATAAAGATGGGGCAGACGCTGCTCCTGAATATGAACGATACCTCCCCCAGGGGTCACGCCGGTTTCGTGCAGCGACTCGCCAAACAATTTAACCAGCGCATCCTGCTGAAGACCTTTGGCTACGGCGACATCGACATGATCCATTGCTTCCGCGAAGACGGGTCGCCGATGATTCCGGTTGCCGCGGATTTGAAAAGTCGCGGCACGCTAGCGGATCAATTGGGATTTTGGGGAAAGTTTTATCGAGCGACCGATATTGTGCCCTTTAGCTCCTTCCACGTGTATCAGCGCAGCGACAGCCGGTGGGCATCCCAATACACCGCTCCTTTGGAGGCCTTCTACAACCGCGGGAGCGAAGTTCAGGGCATCAGAATATTGCCGGCGTTCATCCAGTACAATTGCGAAAATGATTGCGTGACGGAGATCCGGCCAAAGAAACTTCCTCTGAGCATCAAGCACCCCGAGGAATTTGGCGACCGATGGAACGAGGTTTTGGACAAAAGTGAGGCCTTGAGGTCGAGAGTTATTTTCGCAAGATCGAGTCCCTGCGTAGAAGTATCGCGGCCATTGAGCTGAAGGTCGGCGGCAAGACCTTGACGGTTGCTTTTTCTGAGGCCGAAACCGAGCGGCGGCTGCGATTCGAAGTCCCGCGGCAGTCGCTGTTAACTGCGGTTCGTTACAATGTCTTTGACGACTTGTTGATTGGTAATTTCATGAAGACGACTTTCTTAGGAAAGTGGGAACCGCCCAGTCTCGGTGAGTTCACCTTCCTGACCGCGAAGGTCGCCGACAATGGCATGGCGAGGAGCGCTGCGGAAGTGGCTCGCTACATGCAAACCTATCGCGACCGGTTTCCCATTGACTTTGTGCTCCATCGGTTTGGCTCGCGCACGGAACGGCTCTTCCGGAATTTCGTCGGAAGCGGCGGGCCGGCTTTCAAGGCCGCCAAAAAGATGTACTCGATCTTGCGCTAACCGAGCTGCAATGCGCCCAAGAAAAGTTTGCAGCAACACGCAAGCTTGATGTCAATGCTACACTCTACGCGAACCACCTTACGTTGACCCCCCAGGGGGAGTGTGTTAACCGTTCTAGAACATGGGTACACGCCGTTTCGGTTTGATCGCTGCGCTCTTTGTCCTCTCCGGCTGCGCGGCTGCGGTGCCCAATCCTGCCGTCCCCCCTGATGGTCCCGCTGGACAACCCGAAGGGCCGTTCCCCCGACAAGGTCGTATTGAGCTCTCCGGCGATGCGCTCAGCATGTCGCACTATTTGAGAGGCACCCTGCTTAGCAGCGAAGGCGATTTCGAAGGAGCGCTCAAAGAGTTTGAAGCGGCGGCGCGGGCCAATCCCAATGACGCCTTTCTGCACTACCGGCTTGCTACATTGTACCTGCGCCGCGGCGATTTGAAGAAAGCGGTCGTGGAAGCCGAAGCGGCCGCGGCGTTGGAGCCGCAACGGGTGGAGAACCGGCTCTTGCTCGCGGGTCTCTATTCTTCCTTGGGCGAAAATCAAAAGGGGTTGGCCGAGTACAACGCGGTCCTGAAGCTTGACTCGAAAAACCAGGAAGCGCTGCTCTACGCCGGCGCACTATACTTGCAGCTCGATGACCATGCGCGTGCCACGGCGCTGCTCGAAGAGCTTTTGAAGGTCGACGATAATTCGCTCCTGGGTCACTACTATCTCGGGCGCGTGCGCGCCAAAAGCAAACTCTATCTTGCCGCCGAGCAGAGCTACCGCAAAGCGCTGGAGATCAATCCGAAATCGGAAGCGGTGCTGATGGATTTGGCGTTGGTCTATGAGCTGCAAGGCAAAGCCGAAGATGCGATTCAGACCTATCAACGGTTGCTGCAGATCAACGCGCAGAACGTATGGGCGCGCAAACGGCTGGGTGAGCTCTACGTCGGGCAAAACAAACTGAGCGAAGCGCTCAGCCAATTTGAGAAGGTTGAATCCACCGAGGCCGATCCGCGCGAGACGCGCATCAAGATCGGCCTGATTTCATTTGAACGCGGCGATTTCGAGCGCGCCGCCACCGAGTTCAATCTCGTTCTAGTGGGTGATCCGCAGAATGACCGGGCACGCTACTATCTTGGTGCCACCTACGCCGAGCTCAAGTCCGACGACAAGGCGTTGGAGCAGTTCGAGCGCATTCCCGAGAAGAGCGATCTCTACGTCGACGCGCGCTTGCAGGCCGCCTATTTGCACGATCGCAAAGAGTGGCCGCAGAAAGCCATCGAAGTCCTGCAGCCGGCGCTACGCAAGGCCAACGATCGCAAAGAGATTCATGCCTTTCTGTCGTCGCTCTACCGCAAGACCAAGGACTATCCGAAAGCCATCCAGGCGATGGAGCGGGTCGTCACTCTCGATCCGAAAAACGACCAGGCGCACTTTCAATTGGGCGCGCTGCACGACGAAAACAAGAACAAAGAGAAGACCATCGCGAGCATGAAGCGGGCCATCGAGCTCAATCCAAAAAACGCCGCGGCGCTTAACTATCTTGGCTATACCTGGGCGGAGATGGGCGTACAGCTCGACGAAGCCGAAGAATTGATCGTGCGCGCACTGAAAATTGAACCGAACGACGGCTTTTACATCGACAGCCTTGGCTGGGTCTACTATCAAAAAGGCGATTACGTGCGTGCGGTGGAGCAGTTGGAAAGGGCAGCCGAAATCACCGTCGACGACCCGACGATCATCGAGCATTTGGGCGACGCCTATGAAAAAGTCGGCAAGCTCGATCGCGCGCTGGCGCGCTACCGTGATGCGCTGAAGCGCTCCAAAGAGGCCGACCAAACCAAACGCATTCGTGAGAAAATCCAACGGCTGGAGAAAAAGACTTGATCTTGCGACGGCTCAGAAGCTTGAGCTGTCCGCGAGTTCTTGTCACGTTGGTGTTGGCGGCCATGTGCGCCAATCTTGGCGGTTGTGCAACTACTGTGTCGCAACCGGCTCCGGTGCAAGCGCCAGTCCGGCCGTGGCAGGCGAGCGAGCTGATCGGCGCGCTTGAACAAAGAAGCCACCAGTTTCGCTCAGTACGCGCATTGGCGCGGGTCAACTATGCCGGCCCTGAGGGAAAGCAAAGCTTTCAGGAGGCAATTTTGGTGCAGCGGCCGGATCGCCTGCGTTTGGAAACCCTGACGTTCTTGGGCGCCATCCTGATTGTCACAGTCAACGGTGAAGAGGTGATCGCCCATCATCCGCGCGAGGGCATCTTGCTGCGCGGCGCGCCGTCAAAGCAAAACCTGGTGCGCTTCACCCAGATGCCATTGGAACTAAACGACATTACCACGCTGCTAATCGGGTTGCCGCCGGTCAACACCAAAATGCCCTCGGTGCAGGAGAGCAATGCACTGATTTTTTCAGCCAACGGCCGGAAACAAGATCGAGTTGCCTTTGAGTCGCAGCTGCCCGTGCCCACGGAGTGGCAGCGTTTTGCCGAGACGGGTGAAGTTGAGCTGGCGGCGCGCTTCGGCGATTACATCGAAACTCCCGCGGGCGCTTTTGCCACGCGCCTGCAGCTCGAAGCGCCGCTGCAGAACAAGCGCTTGGAGATTCGCATTGAAGAGCCGGAGATCAATACCGCGATTCCGGCCGATTTGTTTACCCAAACTAAACCGGCCCATGTCAAGGAGTATCGGATGGAGGCGGTGGGTTGGTAGGACATGGCAGATTATTTTCGACGGCATTATTTAGGAGGAAGTCGATGATGGCTGTCAGGAAGTTAGCCTTAGTTGCGCTCCTGGTCACCGTGGCCGTTGGGCCCGCTAGCCGGAGCTTCGGCCAAGCGCAGCCAACACCGGTGACCGGCGATTGGCTGTTGGCGCATATCCTGAGCGATCCCGAACAGCTCAATCCGCTCACCAGCAACGACGCCGGCGCCAGTGCGATTCTCGGCTATATCGTGCAGACGTTGTTGACCCGCGATCCGCGCACATTGGAGCTGAAGCCGCTGCTCGCCGAAGCGCGTCCGACCATCGCGGCGGACAAGTTGACTTACACTTTCAAAATTCGCAAAGACGCGCACTTCCAAGACGGCCGCAAACTGACGGGCGAGGATGTGTTGTTCAGCGTCAAAGCGATCAAGAACCCGCTGGTCAACGCGCCATTTGCGCGGGTTTACTATGAGTCGGTGACCGATGCGCAGCTAGTCGACGAGCACACGATACGCTTCAGCATCAAAGAGCCGTACTTTCTCAACGAAACCATGCTGGGCGGCATCGAAGTTTTGCCGCGCCATTACTATGACCCGCAAAATTTGATGAAGGATGTCGGCATCAAAGATCTTGCCGACCCGGCCAAACTTTCCGATAACGCGAAGAAATTTGCCGAGCAGTTCAACAAAAATTACAGCCGCAACCCGATGGGCAGCGGGCCGTACAAGTTTCAAGCATGGAAAACCGGCCAAGAAGTCGAGTTGGTGCGCGACCCGAAATATTGGGGCATCGGCAAGCCGGGCATCGATCAAGCCTACTTCGACCGCCACCGATATCGCGTGATTAACAACCCGGATGCCGCGTTGACGAGTCTCAAGAGCGGCAGCCTGGACACCATGGGGCTGCAGCCGCTGCAGCATATGCAGCAAACCGGTGGCGACCGTTTCAAGAAAGATTTCGAAAAGCACGAATACTTTTCACCCAATTACTCCTACATCGGCTGGAATAACGATCATCCGATTTTTAGCGACAAGCGGGTGCGCAAAGCGATGACCCATCTGACCGATCGCAAGCAGATGGTCAAGACGATTCTCTTCAATCTCGGTCAAGTGGTCGACGGGCCGATTTACTTTCATCGGCCGGAATACGACAAGAGCTTGGCGAGTATTCCCTACGACCCGAAAAAAGCGCTGGAGCTGCTTGCCGAAGCCGGTTGGAAAGATAGCGATGGCGACGGCATCTTGGACAAGACCATCGATGGCAAGAAGGTGCCGTTCCGGTTTGAGATCAAGTTCAACTCCGGCAACACGACGCGCAAGAGCGTCGCCCTGGCGCTGCAGGACGAGTTGAAGAAACATGGCATCGGTGCCACCGTGCGCGAGTTGGACTGGACGGTGTTTCTCTCGGAAATCAAAGGGCGCAAGTATGACGCGATGATTCTCGGTTGGGCGATGAGCGTCACCGAGCCGGACGCCTACCAGGTGTGGCATTCGTCGCAGGCGGCGAACAAAGGCTCGAACCACATCGCCTATAAAAACCCGCGGGTCGACAAGATCCTCGAAGAGTATCGGCGCGAGTTCGATCCGAAAAAGCGCATCGAGCTCTATCGCGAGTTTCAGAAAATTCTCCACGATGATCAGCCGTACACGTTTCTCTTTACACCCAAATCGATCTCGGCGGTGAGCCGGCGCTTCCGCGGCGTCGAGGTGCTGCCCATCGGCGGTCTGCGGCCGCTCGATTGGTGGACGCCGGCGGGTGCGCAAAAGTATGGCAGCAAACCTTCCAACAATTAAGCCGCTCGATGGGCTCGTATCTCGTTCAGCGTTTTCTCTTGCTGATACCGACCTTTGTCGGCGTAACGCTGATCAGTTTTTTGATCATGCGGCTGGCGCCCGGCGATCCGGCGGAGTTGCGCGCCGGCGGCGGCCTGCGCGGCGCCGGTGAAGGCGGTCTTGCGACGGAAAAGCGCGGCGTGGTCGACACCGCGATTGCGCAGTGGCGCGCCCAGTACGGTCTCGATAAGCCGCTGCCGGTGCAGTACGCCGTCTGGATGAAGAATCTTTTCACGCTTAATTTCGGCGAGTCCTACAAAGATAACCAGCCGGTGGTGGATAAGATTCGCGAACGGCTGCCGGTGACGATCAAGCTCAACCTGCTGTCGATTTTCTTGGTTTATCTGGTCGCGATTCCCTTGGGTATCTACTCGGCGACTCATTCTTATTCCATTGGCGATCAGCTGACTACGTTGTTTGCTTTCGTCCTGTTTGCGTTGCCGGTCGTGTGGCTTGGCACCATGGCGATTGTTTTTCTTTGCGGCGGCGACTTTTGGTTTATCTTTCCACCGGGCGGCTTGAGCTCCATCGATTACTCGCCCGATTGGCCGCTTTGGCAGCGGCTCAAAGACCAGGCGTGGCATCTGTTCTTGCCGGTTTTGATGCTTTCCTACGCGGGATTCGCCGGTTTATCGCGCTATATGCGCTCAGGCATGTTGGAGCAGCTACGCCAGGACTTCGTGCAGACCGCGCGCTCCAAGGGACTCCCTGAAGGAATCGTGATCTACAAGCATGTGTTGCGCAATTCGTTGATTCCGATGGTGACGATTCTCGCCGGATTGCTGCCGGGCTTGATTGGCGGCAGCGTTATCGTCGAGACGATCTTTTCTATTCCCGGGTTGGGGCAGTTGGGCTACGAAGCGGTGCTGGCGCGCGATTTTCCGGTGGTCATGGCGCTGTTTACTGTAAGCGCTTTGTTGACGCTGTTGGGCATACTGCTTTCCGATTTACTGCTAGCGATGGTCGATCCGCGCATCGCCTTTGGCCGGCGCGGCTAAGTCTAGCCATTTTTTCCGAGAACAGCGTGGAGCAGGTAAACGAAAACCAAGCGCGAGGCGAGACGCTCAGCGCGCGCGTGTGGCGCGAGTTCAAGCGCAATCGCGTTGCCGTTGCCGGCTATTACGTCGTGGTTTTCTTGGTCGGCGTCGCGCTCTTTGCCGACTTTATCGCCAACGAGAAGCCTTACTACGTCCACTACCAAGGCAAAACCTACTTCCCGATTGTGCGCGGCTACTTTGAAAAATTGGGCCTGCTCAAAGTGGCACCGGAGCTGGTGAATGCCGATTACCAGCAGTTGAGTCATCAAGGTGCGCTGTTCCCGCCGATCCCGTACCGGCCGAGCATGGTGAATCTAGACGTGCCCTTTGCGCGCCCGTCGCGGCAGCACTGGCTTGGCACCGATCGTTTGGGCCGCGATGTCATGGCCGGCATTATTCATGGCTCGCGCATTTCGCTCTCCATCGGTTTCGTTTCGGTCGGAATTGCTCTCGTGATCGGCGTCATTCTTGGCGCGCTGGCGGGCTACTTCGGCGGCTGGGTGGATTTAGTGGTGTCGCGCTTGTTCGAGTTGATGTTGGCGATACCGACATTTTTTCTGTTGATTACGATCGCCGCGGTCTTTCCGCCAAGCATCTTTCTGACGATGATCATCATCGGCCTCACCGGCTGGGTCGGCATCGCGCGCTTTGCGCGCAACGAGTTTCTCAAGCTGCGCAGCCTCGACTACGTCACCGCCGCGCAAGCGCTGGGAGTTTCCAATCGCAAGATCATGTTTCGGCACATTCTGCCGAATGCTCTTGCGCCTGTGATGGTCTCGGTGATTCTCGGTGTGGCCGGCGCAATCTTGCTCGAATCGGGATTGAGCTTCTTGGGCATCGGCGTGCCCGCCGACACGGTGACCTGGGGCTCGATTCTCAACGAAGCGCGCAGCAACACGTTTGCGTGGTGGCTGGCGGTTTTTCCCGGCATTGCGATCTTTGTTACCGTGCTCGCCTACTATCTCGTCGGCGAGGGCTTGCGTGACGCTCTCGATCCGCGGCTGCGGGGCTTGCGTTAATCCGACGCTTTCTGTTAATTCGGGTATCCACTTTCGTTGGGGGAGAAGTTCATGAAACGACTGTTGGTCGTCGCCCTGTTTTCTGTTCTGTTGCTGCCGGCGGCTGCGCCTGGGCAGCAGCACACCAAGCCGATCTATGTTTCGCTGCCTGGGCCGGGCAACGTGCAGCACTTGGCTTACTACGTCGCCAAAGAGAAGAAATTTTACGAAGAGTTTGGCCTGATGAACGTCAACATCGTCGTCCTGCGCGGCAACGCGATGAACGTGCAGGCTTTGGTGTCGGGCAGCGTCCACTATTCGTCGGCCTTCGGTCCGTCGATGCATGCGATGTTCAAGGGCGAGCCGCTGCGGGTGTTGCTGCAAATTTTTAATCAGATTCCGTTTGGTTTGATCGTCAACCCGGAAATCAAGCGGCTCGAAGACTTAAAAGGCAAAAAGATCGCGGTGACCTTCGGCGGCTCGACGTATAGCGTGCTGCAGGCGCTGTTCGTCAAGCATGGCTACAACGACAAATTCGCCGAGTATCTCAATATTCCTGACAACGAAGGCAAGGCGGCCGCGATGATGCAGAATCGCGCCTCGGCAGCATTGATGGCGCCGCCGACGGACCGCCACTTGATCAACGCCGGCTTCAAGCGCTTGGTCTACATGGGCGACGAATTCAAAAACGTGCCCTTCAGCGCGCTGCAGGCCATGCAAAAGCAAGTTCAGGAAGAGCCGGACGTGACGCAACGCATGGTCAACGCAGTCATGAAGGCGCTTTATTGGACGCGCGCCAACCGCGAGGGCGCCATCGATATCATCATGAAAGCTGGGAGAATGAATGAACGCCCGGTGGCGGCGTCATTGTGGGATTTGATGCGCGACGCCTATATTCCTGCGCTCAGCGCGGATGGCCTCTACAAACGGGCGGAATTGGAATTTGCCGTGTTGAAAGAGAAACCTAACTTCAAGCCGGAACAGTTTGTCGACGATCGGTTTTACAAAACTGCATTGAAGTTACTAGCCAAAGAACCTGGGGCGAAACTGTAAGTCTGACTAAATTCATTTCTCGCGCAAAGACGCAAAGACGCAAAGGCGCCAAGGTTCGGATCAAAAACCCGAAAGAAAGTTTCAGAGGAGCATCCAGATGGCGGAAAAAACTCTCGAAGAGATCAAAGCCGACATCGCGCACCGCGCCGGGCGCATCAATCCGTTCGAGCGGGTGAAGAAGCAAGATGTCGATGACATTCTGAAAAACTTGACGAGTCTCGATCCAGAGCTGTGGGGCCGCGAGTGGGGCAAGTTCGGTGACAAGTATGAAACGCTTGGTGACGAACAGTTAAAGCAGAGCAAGACCAAAGATGCGGGCGAAACGTTCTACCTCGCCTACGAATATTTCCGCGTTGGCCGCTATCCGGTGCCGAGCAGCCCGGAGAAAAAGAAGTGCTACGCGGGTGCGCTAAGAACTTTTCTCAAGGCCGCGCCGTATATGGATCCGCCGCTGGAGCGCTGTGAGATTCCCTTCGAAGGGAAGAAAGTCGTCGGTTATCTGCAAGTGCCCAAGGGCGTCACCCGCCCGGCGGTGGTCATGCACTGGGGCGGCGTCGACGGCTGGAAAGAAGATCGCCGGACTAACAATGACGTGTTGCTCAAGATGGGCATCGCTTGTTTCACCATCGACATGCCGGGCGCCGGTGAGAATCCGTGCCTTGGGCAAGAGCCGAAAGCGGAACGGACATTTTCCGCGGCGATGGACTATTTGGAAACCCGCAAGGACATCGACGGCAAGCGCATCGCTTGCATGGGCGGCAGCTTTGGCGGCTACTGGGCGGCGAAGCTGGCGCATACTGAACCGAAACGGCTGCGCGGCGCGGTAAATTGGGGCGCCGGTGTGCACCGCACGTTCCAAGAAGAGTGGCTGCGCCCAGCGCTGACGCTGACCGCGTCGCAATATCTCATGGGGCCGTCGAGCCTGCTCGACGCGCGCTCTTATATATTCGGCGTGAAGACATTGGAAGAAGTTCTTAAGACCGCGCCGACATTATCGCTCGTGACGCAGGGGCTGATCGATCAACCCAGCGCGCCGCTGCTCTGCATCAACGGCAAGGACGACGACCAGCATCCGATCAGCGATCTTTATCTGCTCGCCGAGCATGGCAGCCCGAAAGACTTGCGGATCATGGAAGGCGCCGGCCACATGGGGCGAAAAAAAGGACAGTCGAACGACGAGGTGGTGAATATCGTCACCACCTGGCTGAAAGAAAAATTAGCCTAGAAGAATCTGGAATCTGAAATTTGGAATTTGAGATTACGAACGAAGTGAGGACCCATGCCTCGCATTGCAACCATCGACAAGAAAGAAGACCTAAAACCGGAAGATCAAAAAATTTACGACGCCATCGCGCAAAGCCGCGGTGTGGTCGGCGGACCGTGGAAGGCGCTGTTGCACAGCCCCGAGATGGCCTATCGGACTATGCACCTTGGCAGCTACGTGCGGTTCGAGTCGACGCTAGACCATAAGGTGGTCGAGTTTGCCGCCCTGGTCGCCGCGCGGGAGCTGGAGTGCAAGCATGAGTGGGCGGCGCATGTAGGGCATGGACAAAAAGCTGGCATCCCGATGGAAACGATCCGCGCGGTTTATCAGAAGAAGCCGGCCGAAGCGTTTTCATTTGAAGACTCACAGATCGTCAGCTTTGTGCGCGAGATGATTCACAGTCATCGCGTCAGCGAGCCAACGTATCAGGCGATCTATGGCCGCTTTGGCGAAAAGGGCATGGTCGAGCTAACGGCGACCATCGGTTACTACGCTATGCTGGCTTGTACGCTGAACACTTTTGATGTTTACACGGCGACGCCGCCGGATGATTTGAAAATTTGAGCGGGAGAATGCGGCAAAATTCCCTCGGAGTCCTTCGACAAGCTCAGGACGAACGGAGTATTTAGTCCGTTCGCTAAGCAGGTGCTCGACGGCCCTACGCGCTCAGGCGTGCCGGTTCTTGCTCACGTAGTAGGTCGGAGTAGAAGAGCGAGACGACGCGGTTGCGGCCGCTGCCCTTAGCTTTGTAGAGGGCGCAATCGGCACGCTGCACGACGTCGTGCCAGGGTTCCTGGCCGGCGGCTTCGTCGGGGCCGCTCAGGCCGCCGCTGATGGTGACGACTTTGAGTGGATGTTTCTCGTGGGCAATTTTCTTGTCCATCACGCCATAGATCATCCGGTGGGCGAGGGTCTTGGCGCCTTCGCGCGAAGTTTCCGGCAGCAAGACTAGCAGCTCCTCACCGCCGTAGCGGTAAACGCGGTCGGTTTTGCGTACGCTCTCCTTGAGTAGTCCCGCCACTTCTTTCAAAGCCTCATCCCCGGCAACATGACCGTAGTGGTCGTTGTAGAGCTTGAAATGATCGACGTCGAAGAGCACCACGGCGTAGGGACGCTGATAGCGCAGCGCCGAGGCATGCGTAAAGTTGAGATCGACCTCCATGGAGCGGCGGTTACCAATCTTCAAGAGCGGATCTTCGAGCGACATCTCGCGTAATTTCCTATTGACGTCCATCAACTCTTGGGTGCGATTGGCCACGGCGCGTTCGAGAATTTCCGTTTGAGTCTCGAGCACGCGAAAATGAGCCGAGACCAAGTCTGTTTGGGTGACCAGACCGACGAGTTCTCCAGAACCATCGACGACTGGAAGATGGCGAATCTGATTTGATTTGGCGAGGACGAGCGCTTCAAAGAGCTGGGTGTGTTCGGCGACGGTAACCGGTGGGGCAGACATGACCGCTCCCGCCGGCGGATCGTAGTCTTTGCCTTGCTGCTGCAGCTCAAGAAAACGTTTGACAATGTCGCGCTCGGTGACAATGCCGACGGGCCGATTGTTTTCGACCACCACCATGCAGGAGTGACGATTATCTTTCATCGTCTGGACCACCTGCGACAGGGGGGTCGTGGGGGTGGTGCATTTCACCGCTTTGGTCATCAGACTTCTTATTTCGAGATCCTGCATGATTCTCCCGTGCCCGCTTTGCGAGCGCATCGCGGACGCTGCATTTTTTGGAATAAATCGGCGTTTGCGTGTGCAGCTTTAGTACTTGTCTCTAAATGCACCGCGGGTGCTCCGATCAGGCGGGAGCCTCCGAAGAACGGATGGAAGCTTCTCAATGGGACAAAGAATTCCCGAGTTGACACCATCCCCGCCCGGCGGATAGGCTTCAAAAAAAATCGCTGAAAGGAAACGTTAATGAAACTCCAAGGACAAGTCGCGCTCATTACCGGCGCGGGGCGTAATATCGGCAAGTCGATGGCGAAGCTATTCGCCAGCGAAGGCGCCAGGATCATCGTCGCGGAAATGCACGAAGGGCGCGGTCAATCGGTCGTCGATGAAATCAATAAATCCGGCGGCCAGGCGGGGCTCGTCTTGGGCGACGTGTCAAAGTCAGCAGACGTGCAGCGGATGGTCAAAGACGCGGTGGCCAAGTTTGGCGGCATCGATATTCTCGTCAATAACGCGGCGCTGACCGATCACGCCAATATCTTCGACAGCACCGAAGAAGAGTTCGACAAGATCATCGCCGTGAGCTTGAAGGGGCCATATCTGGTTACCAAATATGTCGCGGTGCAGATGAAGAACCAGGGGCGCGGCGGAAAGATCGTCAACTTCGGCTCAACCTCGGGTTTGGTGGGTCGCTTCGATGGCATCGCCTACGCTGCTGCCAAAGCGGGCGTGATCAATATGACCCGTGCCATGGCGGTGCAGCTGGCGGAATATGGCATTCGCGTGAACTGCATCGTGCCGAATCGCTCCGGCTCTCCAGTCGGTTACGATGATGACGTGACCGGCAGCCGCACGTTTCAAAACCTCGCCGGCCGCCTCGGCACGGCGGACGATCAGGCCAAAGCGGCTTTGTTCTTGGTCAGCGATGAATCCAGTTTTGTCTATGGCCATCCCCTGATCGTCGACGGCGGCGTCATGGCGACGGCCAATTTCCCGCGCGAACAGTTTCAGAAAAAATAAAAAAGTGGTGGCGCGCGATTGCTAGCCCGGATTATTCATCGCTGCGGCGCGATCGAAGCGAAGCTCTTCCGGAGCGAAGGCAACAGGTATCCGCTTCGACGCCGCCTTGTGGGGGCGACCGGCGGATCGCCCTTCGTTTTATCGGTAAAGGGTTAGCTTGGCGACACGCCGCTCGATATCCGCCATGACCTCGTTATAGGCCGGTGAGCCGACACCGCCATAGGTGTGCTTGAACTGTACCGCAGACATGTACTCAGGCAGATCTTCGGTGACGGGTATGATGTAAAGCTCGCTCAGACCTGCGGCAACGCGGCGCTGCAGCTTGGTTGCACTGGTCACATTCTTTGTCGCGTGCTCGCCGAATACCGTGCCGGCGCGATCGGCGGCGATATCGTTGAACGAAAAACCGCTGCCGCCGCGAGTATCGGCGATTTCTTTGTAGAGACCGACGGCGTCAGCGAGAGGGGTGCCGGCAAAGGCCGCCAAGGCAGCAGAGACGATGAAATGCTTGGGGAAATCCTCGCGCTTGCTGAGGGTCACAGCTAGCCGCCTGGGGGCGCGCCAACTTTTCGCGCTGGGAAAAAACGATCCCGCCGGACGACCGTAGGTGTACAGCGTCAAGGCCAAGACTGCCGCGCGGTTCTCCGCCACCGCGTCGCCGTCGATGGAACGCTGTTCGGCGAGCTTGAAGAGCGGCACGAGAAACTCGATCAACGAGGCGCTGTGGCTATTGATTTCGTGGGTTAGCGCGGCGAGCCGCTCGTGATAGATGCGCAAGCGCTCTTGCTCCTCGGTGGGCATCAGCGTGTTGCGCACGGTGTCGAGCAAATCTTTGCGCCATTCGTAGGTAAGCGAGACGCGCCCGCTGCCGGCTCTCAGGTTCTTGACCGACGCGGCGACGATCTCTAGTTCTTCAGCGCCGAAAGTCTGAATCAATGCCTTGCGCAGCAGCCAATCGGCGAGGCCGCCGGGCACCGTGATCGCGCCGAATTTCAAAGATTCGAACGGCGGCAGTCCCGCGCCGTCCCGCAGCGTTGCTTCAACGTTGATAAAACGGCGCACGCGGGCAATCGGCAATCGCAGGCTGACGGTCAGCTCAGCCGCGCCTTCCCGAAGTGCGACTCGAGCGCTGCCTCCGGCAAAGCGATGGGCCAGGTAATTGGCGGCGAGATCGAAATCGGCCTGGCTTACGGTGACCGTCTTGATCGTGCCCGCTTTAATGTGGCGTGGGTTGTTGGCTTCGAGGATGCGTTTGGCACGTTCGATGTTCGCCGGGGTGACGTCGGCTTCCCGGTCGACCAACGGCGTGCTATCGATGGCGAGGAAGACCGCGCCGACCACGAGGAACGGGATGGCGAAGAGCCCGAGAACAATCAGTCTCAATAGAAATCGCATCTTGATCGTATAGGGTAATCGATCGCAGGCGCGAAATCCAAAGGGTGGCGAGTCCAGGCTTGGCTTGTTGCTCAAATCGACCGATGCGGCTAAGGTCTTTTGACGGCTTCTTAATGGGCACCATAAAACACCTTCGATGGCTCGATCACTGGGTCGGGCTCCCGCTTTGTTTCCTGCTCACTCTAGCGAGGCGTTTGATCGATTTGGCCCAGCGCACTACCCAGACGCCGCCGCGTTCTGTTGTTTTCATCAAATTGGTCGAACAGGGTTCCACGGTCTTAGCTTATGCGGCGCTGCGCCGCGCCATCGATCGCCTTGGCAAGGAAACCGTCTATTTTATGGTGTTCGAGGAGAATCGTTTTATCCTTGACGCCATGAAAATGATCGAGCCGGCCAACGTGTTGGCGATTCGCAATCGCGGCCGCTTGACGGCCATGGCCGATATGCTGCGAGCGCTTTGGACGCTGCGCCGGCGCCGGGTCGAGGCAGCCATCGATCTAGAATTTTTTGCCCGCGGCTCCGCCGCTCTTGCGTGGCTAAGCGGCTGTGCCGTGCGCATTGGCTTTCACGCCAGCGGCGGCGAAGGACCCTATCGCGGCGATTTGATGACGCATCGGCTGCGCCACAATCCCTATCTCCATACGGCCGATACTTTTGGTTTGCTGGTGGATGCATTGGAGTTGCCGCCCGGTTCGCTGCTGCCCATGGCGAAGACTCATGGCGCCGCGCCGGCGCATGCCGACTTGCCGCCGCAGGTGGCGCCCAGCGATGCCGAACTGATTGACGTCAGCAGCATCGTCCAAAGCGCGCTGGCCGTGGGCAAGTGCAGCTCGCTGATCTTGCTCAATCCCAATTGCAGCGACATCCTGCCGCTGCGGCGCTGGCCGGAGCCGCACTACGTTGAGCTCGCGCGTCTCTTGATTCGGCGCTATCCGCACGTTCACGTCGCGGTGACTGGCGCGCCGGCGGAGCGCAGCGCTGCCGAAGCATTTGTCCGCCGGGTCGATTCACCGCGCTGCTTCAGCCTGGCAGGCCGCACGACGCTGCGCCAGCTGCTCGTGCTTTACTGCATGGCGGAAATTCTCGTCACCAACGACAGCGGCCCGGCGCATTTTGCCACGCTGACGCCGATCGACGTCGTGACATTGTTCGGACCGGAAACGCCGCAGCTCTTTGCGGCGCGCAGTCCGCGCAACCACGTCTTTTGGCGCGCTCTTGCGTGCAGCCCCTGCGTCAGCGCGCTGAACCAGAGAACTTCTGACTGCCGCAACAACACCTGCATGCAGCAAATCACGGTGCAGGAAGTCTTCGCCAAAGTCTGTGAAATCTACGATCGCCGCGCGCTGGCCAACGCGGCGAGCCACGAAGCTCCGGCGGCGGCGGCGCGCGCCACCGGGACCTAAAACGCCGCGCTGCGATTCCCCTCACGGTTTTCCGAGCCGGTACGTCTAACCAATTGGGCCTACGGTCGCAGGAACCGTCGTTCGCGGGAGCACGCTTGAGATTTTCCAATTCTTCACTGGTTTTTGGCACGGTGTTGCTGCTCGCGCTGCGTTTGACAGGCGCGTTCTTGATCGAGCTCGCGCCGCAGGAGGCCTATTATTGGAACTACGCGATGCATCCGGCGCTCGGTTACTTCGATCATCCGCCGGCGGTCGCTTGGGTCATTCGCGCCGGCTACGAAGTAGTCGGCAAATCCGAGATCGGCGTACGGATCGGCGGCTACGTCCTGACTTTACTTTCGACCGGGCTGCTCTATCTGCTCGCGAAGTTGTGGTTCAGCAAAAGGGCCGGTCTATGGGCGGCATTTCTGTTTCAGATTGTGCCGTTGTTTTTGGTCTACGGGATGTTGATCACGCCCGACGTGCCGTTGACTTTTTTTTGGCTGCTAACGCTCTACCTGGTTTCCCGCGCGGTGCGCGAAGCAAGGTCCGGCCTCTGGTACTATGCAGGGGGTTCGCTTGGCCTTGCCTTTCTCTCAAAATATAGCGCCGCGTTTCTAGTGCTGTCGACGTGTTTGTTTCTCCTCTGCGACCCGCGCTACCGCTTTTGGCTGCGGCGCAAAGAGCCCTATCTGGCGCTGGCCATCGCGGCAATATTTTTCACTCCCGTGGTGCTCTGGAACATGGAGCCTGGCTGGGCGTCGTTTAAATTCCAAGTGAGCGATCGATTGGCGGTGCAAGCGAATAACCCGCTGCGCCGCTTTAGCGAGTATGTGCTGATCCAGCTCGGTGTCACCTCGCCGATGTTTATTGCAGCGTTGCTGTTGATTGGCGCCGTGCCACGGTCGCTGCCGTGGCAGCCGCGCCGCGGTGCTTGGCGTTTTGCCTTGGCGTTTAGCTTGCCGCTGCTGCTTTTCTTGTTGGCCTATGGCAGCCGCGCGACGGTGAAAGCGAATTGGCCGCTGCCGGGATACTTGCCGCTCCTGCTGGCGGCTTATCCGGCGTATCGCTATCTGCGCTTCGGCAGCGGCCAGCGCATGAGGATAGCGGCGCGCCGCCTGCTGGTCTGTTGGTTGTGTGCGATGCCGCTGCTCTACGGCGTCGCGATCTATCACTTGACGAAGACTCTGCCGCACGTGAAGGTGCATCGCTGGACCACCGGCTGGCGCGAGTTGGGAAAGCTCGTCGGCAGCCACGCTCGCGTGTTGGAACAGGAATCAAGCCAAAAAGTGTTCTTGTTGGGCCTCGACACGCACTATCTGGCATCGGCCCTTTCGTTTTACGCCGAAGGCGGCTATCCGGTTTTTTCGCGCAACTTGATCGGCCGTCCGGCGTTGGCTTTCGCTTACTGGGGCGCGGCAACGGAGCCGCGAGGCATGAACGCGCTGGCGATCGATGTCAACGAACCGGATCCCTCGAAGCTGCGTCCGTACTTTGAGCGGGTGGACGAGCAGGTGACGCGCGTGCCAGTCATGCTCGGTGAGCGCAGGCTCTACGATTTCTATTTGGTCAAATGTTACGGTTACAAGGGTATCGGAGCGGCGCAGAAAAAGCTGAGCTCAGGTAGTGACTGACGGTGAAATCTAATAGCAATCAATTGAATTGTGGGAATGAAGGAGGGGAAGAAGTCTCTCTAGTTGCTCAAGAATAGGCTGGCGGCCCAGTTTCGCGCCTGCGTTTCGCGCGATTCGCAGATATACGCCATCGCCAAGCGCGCCCGGCAGCGCTGGCTCAACATGCATTAACCGGGTGACCCGTGAGTTTTTATTGGAGCTCGTTTTTCAGCCAGTTCACGATCGTCGGAAAGGTCTGCGGCGTTTGCCCCATGTGGCCGCCGGGAAAGACGCGGGCGGATTTGGGGCTGCCGTATTCCAATAAAATATAGAGATCGGCGATCGGCGTTTGCAAATCTTCTTTGCCGTTGACGATCAACATCGGGCACGACGGTTTGTCGAGCCAGCCTTGATCCTTAAGTGAAAGCGCCGACCAAGGTTTGAAGAGATCGTCAAATTTCTCGACGCCGAACAAGCGGCAGCGGGCGATATCATGGTCCATCAGATAACTTTCGGCGTTGGTCGATTCGCGCAGCCAATCTTCTTGAAAGAAATAATGCACACCGCCGCCCCATACGATCGAGGCGCGTAAGCGTTTGGCTTCGACGTAGGCCATCTTTGCTGACCAGTAGCCGCCGAAGCTGCGGCCCATGATGGCGATTTTTTTCGGATCGACGTCGGCGCGAGTTTCGAGATAATCGATGACTGAGCTGAAAATTACATCTGCCGTCGGTGAGGCTTTGATCGGACATTCGCCGACGCCCGGCATGTCGACGGCGCAGGTGGCCATGCCGTTTTTTTGCAGGCCTTCGTCATATTCGTAGCTTTCGGCCTTGAACGAATCGATGCCGCCGAAGTTGATGACCATCGCGTGTTTCTTGCCGTCTTTGGGCAGGCGCACGTAGATGGGAATTTTCCCGACCTTGGAGTTGATCTCGACGCGCTCCAGCACTGGCTCGAAATATTTGCCGGCCTTCTCGTAGACCTCTAAGCTTTTGCGAAAACATTCCATCTTCCCCGGCGTATGCGGTGTCGGGTAGCGGCCGGTGGCGTAGTAGCAATAGGCTTGGACGTAGTTTTCCCGAGCTTCTTTAAAGTTGCCTTGCTTTTCAGCTTGCGCGGCCTTGTCTTCGTAAGGCTTGGCCACCCGCGACCATTCTTTGGCCCAGAGCTCAGGGTCTTTGCTGGTGAGGTTGGCGAGGACCGATTGGACGTCCTCCATTTTGGCATGGCGAAAGGTGTTGCGTTTGCCGGTGCGCGACAGCACCATCGCTTTAACTTCTTCGAGATTTTTCACGCGGCCCATAAAACCTCCAGTGGCGTTGAATTTCGACACGGTCCTGCGAGCTTACTCGGGAAATTGGATCGTAGCCCGATCGTCCCGAGTAGCGCGCAGCGCGTATCGAAGGATGCCCTTGTCCGTCTACGCTACCTTGACTTTGACTGCAAGCGCCGAGTAATATTCGCCAATTCTTAGACCTAAGTCGCATTCGAGGAGAATGTAATGAAGCGTTTTTCGATCCTAGTCTTAGCCATGTTTTTCCTGGCTTCGGCTTACTCGCTGAGCCAGGCGCAGCAGCCCAAGCGCGGCGGCACGCTGACCATCGGCTTCAAGGAAGAGCCGGACCGGCTCGATGCGCGCTATCAAGGGCGGCGCTTCATTCTCTTTCCCGAAGTCTTCGAAAGCCTAGCGGTGTTTGGCAAAAACATGAGCGATATCCGTCCGGCGCTGGCGGAAAAGTGGGAGCAGCCCAATCTGACCACCTACATTTTTCATTTGCGCAAGGGTGTGAAATTCCACAACGGCCGCGAGCTGACCGCGGAAGACGTCAAGACCAACATCGAGTGGCGCAGCAAGGGCGCGCCCAAAGACTGGCCGCGCATGCGCAATCTGGAAGCGATGAGCAAGATCAAAGAGGTCGAGATCCTAGACAAGCACAAGATCAAAGTCACCATCGATGAGCCTGGCCCGATGATGGTGACGGCGTTTACCGGCGGCGATACGGGTCTGCCGGGAATTATTCCGCCAGAGACGGCGGGCAAGTTGATGCTGGGCAAAGGCGGCACTCTGCCGATCGGCACGGGACCCTTCAAAGTCACCGAATGGGTTTCGGGCAGCCATATTACAATGGAACGCTTCAACGACTACTGGGGACCGAAAGCGCTGGTCGACAAGATCGTTTTCAAGTTTATTTTCGATGACGATGCCCGGCTGATCGCGCTGCAGCGCGGCGACGTCGACATCGCCGAGCAGATCACCGGCGCGGGGTTGCCGATCGTCAACAAAGATCCCAACCTGCAAGTGTTCAAGACGCTGCGCACCTTTCGCGACATCAAGCTTTATTACAACAACAAGAACTGGCCGATGAGCGACGTGCGCTTTCGCCGGGCGCTGACCATGATGGTCGACTTTGACAAGAACGTCGATGTGCTGCGCGGCGAAGCGGTGCGCGCCAAGAGTTTCATGGCGGGGTCGAGTTGGGCCAACGATCCCGAGATCGGCAAGATGTTTCCCAAGCACGACGTCGCCAAAGCCAAGGAGCTGCTTAAAGAAGTGGAAAAGGCCGGCGGCAAACCGTTGCCGGAATTGGTTTACGTGAGCCCCAACCGCGATGTTTACGTCAAGATCGCCAACCTGCATTACGCGGCGTACACGGCAGCGGGCTTGAAGATCAATCTCAAAATGGTCGCGCCCGACCAATGGCTGCGCGACCGCGGCGCGGGCAATTACGACATTACACTGGCCGGGGGCGGCGGGCCGGGCATGGACCCACTTTATCAAGCGCGTATGTTCGGTTCGGCCAAAGACATCGGTCTGATCGAGCGCGACGGTTTCAACATTCCGCGCTGGGTGAATAAAGAGTACGACTCGCTGATCCGCAAGGCGCAATCCACCGAAGACAAGAAGGTGCGCGCCAAGCTCTATCAAGCCGCGGACAAGATTCTTATGGCTGAGCTGCCGGCGGCGCCGTATTATCACGAGGTCTATTCGCACGCGGCCAAGAAATACGTCAAAGGCATCATCACGATGGAGAGCGGCGATCCGCATCTGCATACGCCGGCGGGGCAGGTCTGGCTCGACAAGTAGTTTGCGCTTGGCGAAAACTACTTGTATTTCAGATTTCAAATTGCAGATCTCATCATCGGACTCGGTTGAAGGTGCGGCGCTGCGTTAATCCATGATCTCCTATCTCCTCAACCGATTCGCGCAGCTTGTTCCCGTCCTGGTTGGCTGTTCACTGCTGGTCTTTCTTGCGCTGCAGCTCCTGCCGGGCGATGCGGCGCAGATCTATCTCGGCGATCGCGAGTTTAATCAGGAAGATTACCTGGCGATGCGCGAGTATCTTGGCTTGGACGAGCCGATTCACGTTCAATATTACAAGTACGTCAAGAATATCGTGCACGGGGATTTCGGCCGCTCGGTGCGCACCCATGAAAAGGTTTTGCCGACGATCCTCGATCGGCTGCCGGCGAGTTTGACTTTGGCGGCCGCGGCGCTGTTCGTCGCGCTGATCATCGGCATTCCGGTGGGCATTCTTTCGGCGGTCAAGCCCTATTCGCGCCTCGATCAGGGCAGCATGATCGGCGCGCTGCTCGGCGTTTCGGTGCCGAATTTTTGGTTGGCGCTGATGCTGATCCTGTTTTTCTCGCTTTACCTGGACTGGCTGCCGGCGTCGGGACGGGGCACGCCGCCGGATCTGAAGCACTTAATCTTGCCGGCGATCGTTCTGGGCAGCGCCTATGCCGCGACGATTTGCCGACTGACGCGCTCCTGCATGCTGGAGGTTTTGAACCACGATTTCGTGCGCACGGCGCGCGCCAAGGGCTTGTGGGAGTTTTTCGTCGTTAACAAGCATGCGTTTCGCAATGCGTTGATCCCGGTGGTCACGGAAGTCGGCATTTCGATTGTCGGTTTGATCGAAGGCAGCACGGTGATCGAAGTCGTGTTCGCCTGGCCGGGCATCGCCCGGCTGGCTTTTACCGCGGCGCAGTCGCGCGATTTTCCGATGCTGCAGGGCTGTGTGCTTTTGGTGGCAGCGCTATTTGTCGTGGTCAATCTCTTGGTCGACGCGCTCTATTACTATCTCGATCCACGGATCAAGTTCGCCGGAGCGGCCCATGAAGGCTGAAGCGTCGTTGAACCTAGATTTGGTGGAGACCAGGAGCCCGAGCCTGTGGCGCAACTACGTGCGGCGCTTTCGGCAAAACGGCCTCGGCACGTTCGGCGCCGTGATCAGTATCCTTGTCATTGTTCTCGCCATCGTTGCGCCGCTGATCGCGCCCTACGATCCGATTCAAGTCAATCCCGATAAGATTTTCGCCGAGCGCGGCTGGAGCCACTGGCTCGGCACCGACGAGCTGGGGCGCGACTTTCTTTCGCGCTTGATCTACGGCGCGCGCGTCTCGCTATTCGTCGGGGTCGTCGCGGTGGTGTTCAAAACCATCGTTGGCACGGTGATCGGCCTGGTGACGGGCTACTTTGAAGGTTTCATCGATAATTTTCTGATGCGCTGCCTGGACGTGCTCTACGCTTTTCCACGGACGCTGTTGGCGCTGCTTATTCTCGCCGTGGTGGGACCGAGCATCCCGGCGCTGATTTTCGTCATCGGCTTGGGCGGCATTCCGCAGTTCGCCCGCATCGTGCGCGGCGCGGTGATGTCGGCAAAGCAAAACGAATACGTCACCGCCGCGCGCTCGCTGGGCTCGACCAGCTCGCGGATTCTCAGGCGCTATCTTTTGCCCAACGTGCTGGCGCCGATCTTGATTCTTTCGAGCCTGAGCCTCGCGCGGGCGATCACCGCCGAGGCGGGCTTGAGCTTTCTTGGCCTCGGCATCGATCCGACGATCCCGACTTGGGGCGGCATGCTGCGCGCCGGCGGTCCCTACTTGCGACTCCATCCCCATCTGGCTATCTTTCCGGGGTTGTTAATTATGTTGGCAGTGTTGGGATTTAATGCTATGGGAGATGCAATCCGCGACATATTGGACCCACGCATGATGAGCCGGGTGCGCGGTGGAAGGTCGACGTAAGACCAGAAGATAAGATGACTCACCACGAAGCACACGAAGGACACGAAGTTCGGAAAAGATTTGTCTTTTCCAACTTGCTTCTCTTCCCTTCTTGCTCTTCGTGTCCTTCGTGGTGAAACTGAATTTATTTATGGCAGAACTTCTGCAAGTCAAAAATCTTCGCGTGTCGTTTTTCACTCCCGAGGGTGAAGTGCGCGCCATCGACGGCGTCAACTTCGAGATCGATCAGGGCAAGACCCTGGGTCTCGTTGGTGAATCGGGCTGCGGCAAAAGCGTGACGTCGCTTTCCATCATGCGCTTGATCCCGTCGCCCCCGGGTAAGATCGTCGGCGGTGAAATCTTCTACAAGGGCCGGGACCTTCTCAAGCTCAACAATGAAGAGATGCGCAAGATTCGCGGCAACGAGATCTCGATGATCTTTCAGGAGCCGATGACCTCGCTCAATCCGGTTTTCACCGTTGGCAATCAGATCGGCGAGGCGATCAAGCTGCATCAAGGCCTGGGCAAGGCCGAGACCCGCGCCAAGACCATCGAAATGCTGCGGCTAGTCAAGATCGCCGACCCCGATTCGCGCGTCGATGCCTATCCGCATCAATTGAGCGGCGGCATGCGCCAGCGCATCATGATCGCCATGGCGTTGTCGTGCAATCCGAGCCTGTTGATTGCCGACGAGCCGACCACCGCCCTCGACGTAACAATTCAAGCGCAGATCCTCGAACTGATGAAAGAGCTGCAGCAGAAAATCGGCATGGCGCTGTTGCTGATCACCCACGACTTGGGTGTGGTTGCCGAGCAAGCCGATGACGTGGCGATCATGTACGCTGGTAAGATCGTCGAGCGCTCGAATACGCGGGCAATTTTTACCAAACCGTTTCATCCTTATACCGTGGGGCTATTGAATTCGCTGCCGCAGACCGGCAGTGCCAAGAAGAAAAGGCTGGACGCTATCCCCGGCGTGGTGCCGAGCCCGCTGCGCTTGCCGAGCGGCTGCCGCTTTCGCGACCGCTGCCCCAAGGCGCAGGATGTTTGCGCGCAAACCGAGCCGCCGCTGGTCGAAAAAGAGGCCGGGCACACGGTGGCGTGTCATTTCCCGCACTCCGAAGTGAGGCAAAGCGCAGTCGCATGAAGACTAAGCCGAGGATGGAGGATTGAGAATAGAGGATAGCGATCTTCGATCCTCCATCTTCCATCCTCAAATTCGATTATGAGTTTGTTAGAAATCCGTAACCTTAAGAAACACTTCCCGGTCGGCGATGGGTTTTTCTCGCGCAACAAGGGTGTGGTCAAGGCCGTCGACGGTGTCAGCCTGACCGTGAACGAGGGTGAGACGCTCGGCCTTGTCGGTGAGTCGGGCTGCGGTAAGTCGACTTTGGGCCGCGCACTTTTGCGCTTGATCGAACCGACCAGCGGCGAGGTGATGTTCCAAGGCAAGAATCTGTTGGCGCTGTCGCAGCGCGAGCTGCGCGACATGCGGCGCGAGATGCAGATTATTTTTCAAGACCCCTACGCGTCGCTCAACCCGCGCATGCGCGTCGGCGACATCGTCGGCGAGGGCCTGGAAATTCACAAGCTCGCCAAAGGCAAAGCCAAGCGCGATCGCGTCATGGAGCTTTTGCATCAGGTCGGTTTGCGCGAGGATCACTTCGACCGCTATCCGCACGAGTTTAGCGGCGGGCAGCGCCAGCGCATCGGCATTGCCCGCGCATTGGCCGTGAGCCCCAAGTTTATCGTTTGCGATGAGCCGGTGTCGTCCCTCGATGTGTCGATCCAGGCGCAGATCATCAACCTGCTGCAAGAGCTGCAGGAAAAACTGAAACTCACTTACCTGTTCATTTCCCATGACCTGCGCGTCGTCGAGCACATCAGCCACCGGGTCGCGATCATGTATCTAGGCAAAGTCGTCGAACTCGCCAGCGGCGAGACGATCTATCGTGAGGCCAAACATCCTTATACCAAGGCTTTGCTATCGTCAGTGCCGCTGCCTGATATGGAGCGCAAGAAAGAACGCATCGTGCTCGAAGGCGACGTGCCAAGCCCAGTAAATCCGCCTTCGGGCTGCACGTTTCACCCGCGCTGTTCTTACCGGCAACCGCTGTGCAGCCAGAGCGAGCCTTCGCTGGATTTCGATGCATCCGGCCATGGTACCTCTTGCCATGTCTTTGGTCCTGAGAAACGCGCCTGATCCTCGCTGCGCGAGGAATTCCAAATTACAGATTCCAAATTCCAGAAATTGCTGGAGGTGTGATGGTCGCTTTGTGGCTTAGTTTGCTGTTTTGCGTATCACTGACCGGCGCTGCGTGGGGACAGAAAGCTACGAGCTTGGCCGATCTGGTGAAATACACCAAGGCCGACCGCGAGAAGGTTCTTTATGAAGGCGCGAAGAAAGAGGGCAAGGTCGTTTGGTACACGTCATTGGTGCCGTCTAAAGACATCGCGAAGATTTTTGAAGCGAAGTATCCCGGCGTCGCGGTCGAGGTCTATCGCGCCGGCGGCATCGAGCTGGCCAACAGAGCGCTGTCGGAGTTCAAGGCGCGCCGCTACATCGTCGACACCGTCGAGACCACGCCGGGCGCTTTGATGACCATGCGCGATGAAAATTTCTTCAGCCCTTACACTTCGCCGCATCTGAAAAACTTTCCCGATAGCGCCAAGGAAAAGGCCAAGAACGATTTGGTTTATTGGACCACCGACCGCGAATCGTATATTGGTTTTGCCTACAATAAGAACGCCGCCAAGGGCATCGAGTTGCCGAAGAAATTCGACGACCTGTTGAAGCCGGTGCTCAAAGGCAAGATGGCGATCAGCAGTGACGAGAGCAGCGCCCGGCAGTTTGGTGCCATCGCCTATTTCAAGAGCGATGGCTTCATCCGCAAGCTGAAAGATCAAGAAGTGACGCTGCACGGCGCCTCGGGGCCCGGCTTCAACGAATTGATCGTCTCCGGCGAGGCGCCCATGTCCTTTGTGGGCTTCTCGACCAACGTCGCTCACGCTGCTGCCAAGGGAGCGCCGATTGGGTGGCATCCGTTGGACTTGGCTGTGGCCAACGCCGGCAGCGTCGGCATTTCGGCGAACGCGCCGCGTCCCCATGCCGGTTTGCTGCTGCTCGATTTTCTCATCAGTCCAGACGGGCAAAAGATGTTTTCTGAGACTTTTTCCTATGGTAGCGGCGCGAAGAATTATGGCTTCCAAAAGTTCTATCCGGAAAAGGGGCTGACGACCGCTGAATACGCCGATCGGGTCGAACGATGGATGCGCTTGATCAAGGAAATCACGCGTAAATCTTAGCAGGCCGGTGGAAAAACTCTTCGGAGCCCTTCGACTGAGCTCAGGGCGTACGGATCGGAAGTTGAAATTGTTGGGGAAGATCCGTTCATGCTGAGACCTGTCGAAGCATTCTTACGAGCTTTTAGCGGCCTGCTGGATGCCGCGGGCCTCTTGCTGGCACCGGCCGTTTGATCTATGTAAAGGGGAATCCGAAGCTAAAAGGAGAACGCCATGAAAGACGGATTTAAAGTCATCGACGCCGACCGACATATTCTAGAGCCGACCGATTTGTATCAGAGATATTTGCCTGAAAAGTTCAAAAAACGGGTCCACCTTGCGGGTCCGAACCAGACGGTCCGCGAAGTCGATGGCAAGCCGGTCTCGGATTCTTCGATTCGTCCGAACCGGAGCATGGAAGATTTCGGTTATATCTTTGCTTCTTCAAAAGCGTGGCGCGAATGCTTCGCCGATGCTTACGCCAACAAGTTCGATCCGGCGTCCAACCTGCGTGACATGGATCGCGAGGGCATCGACATCAGCGTGCTGTTTCCGACCATCGGCCTATACATCATGTGGCGTGACGACATCGATCCCGAGCTGAGCGCGGCGATCTGCCGGGCCTATAATACTTGGCTCGCCGATTACTGCGACCACAATCGTAAACGGCTCTATGGCGTTATGTTGATCCCACTGCAGGATCCCAAGCTCGCGGTGGAAGAGGTTAAGTACGCGCGCGAGAAATTGGGCCATGTGGGTATCTTCTGGCGGCCAAACAAAATGTGCGGGCGGACTTTTGCCAGCCCTGACTACTATCCGATTTACGATGTCTGTTCGGAGTTGGGCGTGACCATTTGCGTGCATGAGGGCGCGCGCACGGTGCTGCCGCAGGCGGGCAACGATCGCTACAGTGAATTCGGGCGCCATGTTGCTTGCCATCCGCTGGAACAGATGCTCGCTTCCTTGAACTTCTGCGCCGACGGCATTTTGGAGAAATTCCCCAAACTGAAAGTCGCGCACCTGGAATCCGGCTGCGGTTGGGCGCCCTTCTGGCTTGAGCGCATGGACGAGCACTGGGAACATGAGTCGCACGGCTCGGCGAAACTGACCAAAGAAAAACCGAGCTACTATTTCAAACGGCAATGCTGGATCAGCTCGGAAGCGGGCGAAGAGCTGACGCCGGTGTTCTGCGAGCACGTCGGCGACGACTATTTGATGATCGCCACCGATTATCCGCACAGCGATGCCATCGGGAAATTCCCCGACAAGACCGTGGGTGCCATCAGTGGCAACGAGAAAATCTCCAAAGCCTCGCGCGCCAAGATTCTCTGGGACAATCCGACCAAGGCATTCGGCTTGGGGGCGTAGCTGAGCTGCGAAAAATTTAAACAGAGCGTGAAGAAAAGGCCCGGCGTGTGAACCCGGGCCTTTTCGTTTTTTATGGCTGGAACGAAGAAGCGTGGCGGCACGACGAGCAGAACCGCGCCCGGTCCATCGCGCACCGGGTCGCCGTTTCTGCGCCAGGTGACGCATCGCGAGGAAAAATGGAACCGTGGGCAATGGCCGTTCAACATCAGCGCGTTCTCGCAGGGGATCGATCTCCATTTGCGCAACAAAGTGACGTTCTTCGTCGGCGAGAACGGCCGCGGCAAATCGACCCTTCTGGAAGCGATCGCCGAATGCTGCGGTTTTGACCCCCAAGGCGGCAACCGCGATCACAACATCGAAGCGTTTCGCGAGCGCTCTGCGCTGGCCCAGGCGCTGAGCCTTTCGTGGCTGCCAAAAGTTACCGAAGGGTTCTTTTTGCGCGCCGAGAGCTTTTACAATTTCGCGACGTACCTCGACCAAGTCTCCAATCTGCGCGCCTATGGCGGCAAGTCGCTGCACGCGCAATCGCACGGCGAATCGTTCTTGGCGCTGTTTGTAAACCGTTTCGAGCAGGGTCTCTATCTGCTCGACGAGCCGGAAGCCGCGCTGTCGCCGCAGCGGCAGTTGTCGTTTCTCAAAATCATCCATGATTTGGCAGAGCCGGGCCACGCGCAGTTTCTTATCGCGACGCACTCGCCAATTATTTTGAGCTATCCGGGCGCTGCGCTATTCAGTCTGGATGGGGATTCGATCCGAGAAATCGCCTACAGCGAGACCGAGCATTATCGGGTGACACGTGACTTTCTCAATGCCCCGGAGCGGTTCCTCAAACGACTCTTCGAAGAGCCCGAAGAGTAGGGGCGACCGGTTGGTCGCCCGTTTTCCGGAAACTGAAATGTAGAATGTAGGATGGGTTGAGCGAAGCGCTACCCATGCGGTGCAATCGTTGGCGGAAGATGGGTTTCGCCGCTTCTTGGATGCCCATGGAACAAAACATGGACTCTTTCGTCTAAGAAAGAGTTAAATCGATGGCCTGGCACGCCCAGGCCTACTGGTATCCCCTAGGAGGTTCCGATGAGAGCGAATGCATTGGCACTCAGAATCAAGGGATTGTCGTCGATGGCTGCCATGTTAGCACTGGTCACCAGTTGTAGCTTTGAGACCTCTTCGGATCGCTCTAAGGTTGCTTCCCCACCGCCGCCTCCACCGCCGTCTAGTGCACCCGCACCAAGGGACTCCGTGGCCCGCGAACAGCGCTCTGCGCCTGCAATGGGCGGTGGGTTATCGCGCCCCTATCCAATGCCGCCCTATTATCCGCGCCCGCCGGTTATTCCGCCCAGCACCGACCGCTTTCCGGATAAAGAGCCCGCCGGTGTGCTGAGCGTCGCCGAACATCCGGTCTCAACTTTTAGCGTCGACGTCGATACCGCGTCCTACGCTTTTGTCCGCCGCAATCTGACCTCCGGGCGCTTGCCGGCGCGTGAGGCGGTGCGCGTCGAAGAGATGATCAACTATTTCCCTTACAACTATCCGGCACCGAAGAATCGTGGTGAGCCCTTTCGTGTGACGACCACGGTCATGCCCAGTCCTTGGAGCCGGGACAATCGGCTAATGCACATCGCCATCCGCGGTTACGATATCGAGCGCTCCGAGCGGCCACGGGCAAATATCGTTCTGCTCGTTGATACTTCGGGCTCGATGGCGCCGGCGGACCGGCTGCCGCTTTTGCAGCAGGGCTTTCGCTTGTTCACACAGCAGCTTCGGGATGACGATCAGGTCGCCATCGTCACCTACGCCGGGCAGGCGCACACTGCGCTGGAGCCGACTAGCGGCCGCGACCGGCACAAGATTATCGACGTCATCGACAATCTGCGCGCGTCGGGTTCCACGGCTGGCGGCGATGGTCTGCGGCGCGCCTATCGTCTGGCTGAGCGGCACTTCGATCGCGAGGCGGTCAATCGGGTGATTTTGGCTACTGACGGCGACTTCAACGTTGGCATCACCGATCCGAAAGAGCTCGAACGATTCATCGCCGACAAGCGCAAAACCGGCATTTATCTTTCGATTCTCGGCGTCGGTACGGGCAATCTCAACGATGCGCTGATGCAGTGCTTGGCTCAAGCCGGTAACGGCAACGCGGCGCATATCGACTCGCTCCTCGAAGCGCGCAAAGTCTTAAGCGAAGAGATGGCATCGACGCTGTTTACCATTGCCGACGATGTCAAAGTGCGAGTCGAGTTCAATCCGGCGCAAGTCGCCGAATATAGGCTGATCGGCTACGAAACCCGCATGCTGCGGCGCGAAGATTTCAAAGACGACAAGGTCGACGCCGGCGACATCGGTGCCGGCCATACGGTCGCGGCGATCTATGAGATTACCCCCGTAGACGCGCGCGAACGGCGCATCGACCCGCTGCGCTATCAACGAGAGAAAGAGTCAAATGTGCCAAGCAGCACTCGCCGCGACGAACTCGCCTTCGTCAAGCTACGCTACAAGCTTCCCGGTGAATCGACGAGCCGGTTGATCGAACGACCGGTGCGCGAGGCTGATGCCTTTGCCAATTTTGAGCGTGCCCCGGAAGATCAGCGCTTTTCCGTGGCCGTCGCTGCCTTCGCACAGCGGTTGCGCGGCGAAAGCGCGCCTGACCGCATGACCTACGGCGAAATCGCAACCATGGCCAACGAAGCACGCGGTCGCGATCCCGAAGGCTACCGCGCCGAGTTCGTCCGCCTCGTGCGCATGGCGGAGACGCTCGGGGCGACAGCACGGCTTCGGTGAGGAGCTCCATGATCTAAAAAGTTTGCTTCCCTTGGCCAATCCGGGTTAGAGTTCGGCTGTTCGAGTTTCAATGCTAATGGGCAGCCACGGCGAACAATCTGTCATGCCGCCAGCTTCCTTGAAAGGAAGTCGGCGGTATCACCAACTATCAGACCAATCTTCCGCAAATTGCATGGACTCTATCGCGCTGATGCGCGGACTGCGGGTTTTGTCCTACCCGAGAGCGTTCATCCGTTATTGGGCGGTGGAGATAAGTCTCAAGAAACGTGTTCTGAAGACGAGTCAGCCATAAATAAAATGCGTTGCGTTCGAGTGCTACTGTTCGAACTAAAGCAATATTAAACAGATATCCATTCCTAAACAGTGGAACGTGGAAACGTCCGTGACCAGCAAGCCAGATTCTCTGAAAGACCTAACCGAAATCATCCGTAGCGGCCTTGAAGCCTATCCTAAGGATGGTTTGAAGAAACCGATGACGGCCTTGTTCGGTGATAGGTACCAGAAACGAGACTTCGAGCCTACGATGCTCCGCGATGCTTATGGACTCGCCAACGAAGGTGAGGATTCTGGTGTCCCATATGCCGGGTTTATCAACCCCGCCAACCCACCAAGCGGCCCGTACGGCGGAACGAGCCTTGTATGGTTCCCGACAAGCGATGCGGGAACACTTATCGGCTTCGGCGTCGGCACGCGAGGGCTTACCCCTGATGAAGGAATCCTAATGCGGCCCGGTCACCGGCGACGCATCGTAGCATTGCGACGGTACTTGTCCTGGCTCGGAGTAGAAGCTTGGACAAAGCCCGATCCCGCAGCTCTTGGAGTGGTAGTTCCCAAGGGTGTGCGTGAACGCTTCCCTGGATTTGAAAAAACATTCCAACGCTACGGCCGCGAAATGTATTGCAACGCGGTTGTACCAAGAACTGATGCAGAAAAGGCTCATAAAGTTGTACAGGCATTTATTGATCTGTACGCCCTTGAGCGGAATTGGCAAATTTTGAAGGCCTTCGAACCCGAATATACCAGCCTACATGATGCACTACGCGCCAATCTTTTCATTGTTCCTAACGTTAACGCTGTGAACGACCTCCTCCAACAGCGACGGTTTGTCATTTTGCAGGGTCCCCCGGGAACAGGAAAGACACGCCTCGCCGGTGAAGTTCTCAAAAGTGTTTTTAAAGGGCATGGAATGACGGTGCAGTTCCATCCCGCGATCACGTATGAAGATTTCGTAGTAGGGCTCTCACCGAATGAAAAAGCCGGCTCCCTGCAGTTTCATGTTCGCAAGGGCTGGCTCCTTGAGGCAATCGCACAAGCTAAGGACCATCCTTTCTTGCTCATCGTCGATGAAGTGAACCGAGCAGATTTGGGTAAAGTCCTCGGAGAGGCAATATTCCTATTCGAGGCTGGAGAGGTCGGCGGAAAGCAAGCGCGTAAAATTTGCTTGCCTCATCCCGTCGATGGGATTTCTGAACTGAGCATTCCAGAGAACTTCTACCTGCTAGCAACAATGAACACCGCTGACCGAAGCATCCAGAACCTTGATCTCGCCGTACGACGCCGCTTTGCGTTCATGACTGTTTCTCCAAATCGTGCCGTTGTAGCGGAAAATGCGCCCGATATTGCCGCCAGCTTTTTTGACCGGCTGGCAGAGGTATTCGTTGAACATGCTCCTGCCGATACTCTCGACTTGATGCCTGGTCATGCCTACTTCCTTGCGGACAATGAAGACGAATTGAAATCGCGCTTCCGACACGAGCTGATACCTCTCATTGACGAGTACCTCCGACAGGGATTTCTAGGACCTGCCTCCAGCGAACTGCATGCCGTCCGTGACGCACTCGAAGATTGGATCCATTGACGCAATGCGCAAGGCGGTCAGACACAGTCCTGCCCACAAGATCCGGCGGTATGTGTTTCACTCGCCGGAACAGAAGCCCCTCTTTGTCGGCACTGACCATGGCAATCCAATAACCATTTCGGCCGAATACTTTGCGCCTAAGCAGCAAGGGGGTGGTTGGGGGCCATTCGCCGAGTCATTCTTGCGAGCCAACGATCTCGCATTCAAACATCTCGAACTCCAGCTGGAGGTCGGCGCAAGCTCACAAGGCACTATCATACGCCTTCACCCCGGCGGCCGGGCTGGCGCAATGCCGTTGTGTTCAGCGCAAACGCAGCAAGTGGTCGGCGGCATTATCATCAAGCCACGCTTTGGATGGGGCGGTGTCGGAGAAGTTCTCAACGAGGTCGGTTGGCATGCTTCACTCGAGTTTGCCGACCTACCGATGGTACCTGGGAGTGGCCGGGAAGTACCCCCGTGGGTGATCGCAGGACCGGTCATATCCCGGCTGGCTGCATTGCTCGCACAAGTTCGGCGCGGCTACCGCGTTGCACATGAGACACTTACGAAACCACGCGGACAAATCATATGGAACGAATACCTCGCCGGACCTCTCCGCACTGGCATGTGGCATCAGCTTCCTTGCACATTCCCAGAGCTATCTAACGACCCTCAATTACGTTCGATGGTGAGGTGGTGTCTTGAACGGCTCCGTCGGGGGCTCCTCGAGACTGGAGGTAACGACAAAACAGCCACCACTTTGGCAATGGTCGCTGAGAAGCTTATCGGGCTCTTGCGCGATGTTCATTCCCGCATGCCTCGGAAAGCTGAGATCGAAGCGCGCATGGGTGGCAGCTACCTTGAGCATGACGCGATTCGGCGAGGCATCGAGGCGATGGGATGGGTCGCTGATGAGCGCGGTCTTGGCGGTGGCCGCGAGCTCGATGGACTCGCATGGCATCTCCCACTTTCTGAACTCTGGGAGTCGTTCGTTGAAATGATTGTTCGTCGGGAAGCATCGCTGGTGGGAGCAGACGTCCGGTGTGGTCGAAAATTAGAGACGGTATTCCCGATACGTTGGACCGATTCTAGCCTGCGGGGCATGTCACATCTCGTCCCAGACTTCGTGGTTAGGCATCGAGATCAAGTAAAAATCATCGATGCGAAATATAAAGCCCACTTTTCTGAATTGGATGAGTCGGGCTGGCTTAAGATGGCCGAGAACTCTCGTGAAGCCCACCGAGCAGATTTCCATCAGGTTCTGGCAGATGCCGCACTTTTCGATGCCAAGCAGACGACGGTCACCCTTGTTTATCCGCTTCGGCACTCGACTTATGAGGCCTTATCCGCGCGCAAGCGCGACGTTGTTCGTGCAGATCTCAGCTTTGCTGGAAGAACGATTCAAGCAGAGCTTCGCGGAGTGCCATTCGGGGCGGAGTGGAATAACTGATCCAGATAAAAAAAAATAGGTGCTTCCCAACAAGGTGTAGAAACAGCCGGCGCGAGAGCTGTTGCCTCGCAAGGGAGAAGACATCTACGTGCTTGAAGCTTAATCGAGCAGCTAATACGCCCCGGTCGTTTGGGGACTCTTGAAGGATGTCCCTGTTCTGACGTAGGTTAGCCGGGTCCAGAGGAGGTGTCTATGCTAACGACGCAAGGAATGCTTCATTTCAGCCTTGCCGTGACCGATCTGGCGCGCAGCCGGAAGTTTTACGAAGAAATTCTTGGCTTGAAAGTCGTTGGCCAGTCACCGCGCATGGTGTTCCTGGAGATTGGTAACGTGCACCTGATTCTCGCCAAGGGCAACGATGTCATGAAGTACGATTCGACCAAGAGCTCGCCTGTGCATCATGCGTTTCGCGTCAAACCGGAGGAGTTTCAATCGTCGATCGATGATCTGCGCCGCAACGGCGTCGAGGTTTTCAATATCGAGAACCGCAACCAAGGCGTGTTCTGGGGGCCGCAGGCTTATTTTCTCGACCCCGACGGTAACAAGCTCGAGATCTACGCCGGGCCCGGAGCCCAGGCGATCGAAGGCGTGGTCGAATTTAACTAGTTATCGGCGGCGCCGCCGCCGAGTCAGTTTAACAATCAGGCAAAATAAGAAGCGCACGCTTTGGGCGGGCGCTTCTTTGAGGATTCTTCCGGACTTCGGGTTAATTCAGCCTTCCGCTTTCATAGCTCCTACTTCTTCGTTGCTGTCCACTTGGTGCCGACCTTCACCGTGCCATCGATCGTGTTGCCGTTCACTCGGCCGGCGTATTCATTGCCGCCCGCGCTAAAGGTGATTTGCTCGCCGTTCATCTTGCCGGTAATCGGCGTTACGACATTACCGTTTCGCAGCGTGCCAGAGAGCATCTGAAAAGTTTGCTTTAGTGTCAGCTCGCCCTGCGGGGTTTGCCAGGTGCCTTCGACCTTGGCGGGTACGATCCACAACATGGCCGTGCACCAGTTGGTGCAGCCTTCGACCCGTTCGGTCTGATCGGGCTTCCACTCTTCCATGTCGAACGAGTTCGAGACGATGCGTGTGCCGGGTTTCAGGTTGAGGATTTTCGGGCGTAGTTTCAGGTTGATACTTGGGAGTAGGAACATCGTGATCACTTGCGCCTGAGAGAAGTCGCTTTCGAAGAGATCGGCCTTCGCGAAGCTTGCCTTGTCGGTGACGCCTTCCTTGGCCGCGTTGCGTTTCGACAACTCGACCATGTCGGGGTTGTACTCGATGCCGTGCGCTTTCGAACCGCGTTTGGCTGCGGTGATGACCGTGCGGCCGTCGCCCGAGCCCAGGTCGATTACGTAGTCCTTTGGCGTGACTTTCGCCATGTCGAGCATTTTGTCCACTAGCGCCTGCGGTGTCGGCACCCAAACCACGTCTTTGCCTGCCTGGCCAACCTCGGGCTGATAGTCTTTGGCGGCCTGCGCAAATACGCTGCTGTAGCTGGCGACTAGCGACAAACAAAGCGCCGCGATTAGCCCGCGCTCAAGTTGCAAACGGTTCATTTTCCCTCCTCAAAGCCCCTATGAATTTCACTCAAGCGTAACATGCCAATCCGGAAAATAAAGGATAGCGCGAGCCATTTTGGGAAGGAGTCCCCTTGCGACTTTGGTCTCAAAGAGGGCTTCGTGGTGAAACACAAACGAGCGCATCGCAACGATAAGCACGCTGATGGGTGGGACGCCACACTAGGATTCTAAACTGCGGATCGCCGGAATGCGCCACGCCACCAGCAGTGTGAGCAGGATGACAATGGCGCCCATGGCCGCGACGGTCATCGGCGCGCCGACAAAGTGCGCGAAGGTGCCGGCGAACAGGGCGCCCAGCGGCATAAATCCGCGATCGAGCATGTACAGGCTCAACACGCGACCGCGCAAACTGTCCGGCACGATCATTTGCAGCATGGTCGCGGTGCTGGCGAGAAAAAACATTTGGAACATGCCAACGAGGACAAGGCTCACCAGCGCCAGCGGAAACCAGGTGATCTGCGAGAAGAGCATCAGAAAACTGCCGAGCACGACGATGCTGCCAATCAGAAACGTCCCCTGGCGCCGGATGCGATCGCCCAGCGAGGCGATGGTGAGAATTGCGATCACCGCGCCGAGGCCGGGCGCCGCCATGAGCAGCCCGAGGCCTTCCGGGCCGATCTTCAACACGTCTTTTTGAAACACCGGCATCAGAGTTTGATAGGGCACGGCGAAAACCCGCGGCACGTAGGCCAGCGTCATCAGCGCGAGCACCGCCGGCGTCGACCAGACGTAGGCGAAGCCTTCTTTGAGATTGGCGAGCGCCGATCCTTTTTTGGCTTCGGCGGGCTGCGGCGGCACGTTCATTTTGTAGATCATCGCTAGCACGCCGAGGTAGGCGACGGCCTGGACAAAAAAATTCTCCGCGGCGCCAAACCAGGCGATCAGTGCGCCGCCCAGCGCCGGACCGATGACCTTCATCATGTTGAAGCCGCCGGAGTTGAGCGCCACCGCGTTGGCCAATTCCTCTTTGGGCACGGCGCTGGGGATCAAACTCATGCGCACCGGTTCAGTGATAGTCCAGGCGATGCCGGTGACTAGCGTGAAAACGAAGAGATGCGATACGTGCAAGTAGGGCGACGCGACCAGCGCGCCAAAAACAACCGCGGTGACGATCAGCACCCACTGCGTGCCGACCAAGAGCTTGCGACGGTCCATGCGATCGGCGGCGACGCCAGCCAAAGGCCCGGTGACGAGAAATGGCAACGCGCGCAGGCCGTTCAGCGCACCGAGCAGCACCGAGTTGCCAGTGAGATCGTAGAGCAGCCAGCCGAGGGTGACTTGCTGCACCCATTGGCCGGCGCTCATCATCACCGTGCCGGTCCAAAGATAGCGAAAGTCGAGATGACGCAGCGATGAAAAGGTCTGAAAGCGCGAACGGCTTGGCGCAGTTTTGACCTGCGAGTCGACTTGTTCGGCGGGTTTTTCTTGTTCGAGAGTTTCGTCGCGGGCCGCTGATTCTGGTCGAGACATGGGACTTGTTTCAACCTAACAAGAATCGGACTGGGTTACGAACGGATTGGCTGTCACTGGCGAACTTGCGCTTCCCAACGTTGCGCCACTGTGTTACAACGCGCCCAAATTCAACGAGCTGGTCCCCCCCTTTGTAAAGGGGGGGGAGGGGGATTTTCTTCTCTTCGCGCGGAGCGAATTTCCCTCGGTCTCCCTTTTACAAACGGAGATGGTAAGGAGGTAACGCTGTGAGCAAAATTATTTCTACGGTTTTTTGTCTCCTTCTGTTACAAACACCGGGCCTCGCTCAGGAGAAAATCAAATTCCCCGTCGGCGTTTCCTCCAAAGTCCTTGGCTACGGCCACCTCTGGGCCGCCTGGCGGCGCGGCTATTTCGACCGCGAAGGCTTCGACGCGCAGGTCGTGCTCATGCGTGGCACCGCGCCGGCGGTGCAGGCGCTGGTCGGTAATTCTATTTCGGCGGCGTTGCTTGCTACCGACGGTACCATCACCGCGGTGGAGCAAGGCGCCGATTTGGTGATGGCGGCGAGCGGCAGCAAGATTACGCATTTCCTGATCGGTGCGAAGAACTACAAGACCTACGAAGATCTGCGCGGGGCAACCATTGGTTCTTCGACGCTAACGTCCGGAACTACGTTTGTCCTGCGGCGAGCTCTCAAATTGAAGGGCTTGGAGTATCCGCGCGATTACAAGTTGCTCAGTGTCGGGGGCACCACCGAGGCATTCTTGGCGATGAACGCTGGGCAAACCGTGGCGTCGATGATGGCGGTGCCCTATGCATTTCGCGCCCAGGAACAGGGATTCAACGTGATCGGCAAAATGTTCGAGGTGTTTCCGAACTATCTGCTTTCTTCGTATTCGTTTCGGCGCAGTTGGGCCGAGAAAAATCGTCCGGTTGTCGTGCGATTTTTTAAAGCGATCATCCGGGCCAAGAAATGGTTCGAGCAAGACAGGAAAACGGCGATCGAATTCTTGTCCAAGGGATTTCAGCTGACGCCGGCGCACGCCGAGAAAGGCTTGGACTTTTATCTGCAAACGCCGTCGTGGAACCCCGAGCTGGAAATCGAAATGGACGGGCTCAAGACCGTCGTCGATATTTATGCTGAGCAAAATAACTTAAAAGGCCCGCCGCCCAATCCGGAAAAATACGTCGACCAGAGTTACTTGCGCCAGGCGCTGAAGGAACTCGGATTGCGATAACCCCCGCTTGTTTTGCGACGTGAAGATTTTGTTTGGATTTGTCGACGGTAAGATCCACGTGCCTTGATGGCAGAAACTGATCTTACTGCAAACAACGTCCCACAAAGCCTGCGGGCTCGGATAGTTGCATGGCTCCACCGGCATGAAAAACAACTCTGGTGGTTTCATAGCCTGTACGCTCTGCTCCTGGGCATCGGCATCATGTGGCTGGGCAACCGCAACTACGCGTTCCTGCGCCTCGCGGTGTTTCACGTCGGTTTCATATGGCTTTCCAGCTTGCTACTGCGGCGAGTGATAGAGTCGACCACGCTGGCGCCAAAATGGGCGGGATGGATTCGCGCGATCATCAACTATTTCAATAAGAACTTTTATCAGCAGGTGCTCTTCTTTGTGCTGCCGATTTATTACGGCAGTGCCACGCTTGCCGCCGGAAATTTTATTTTTGTCGTTTTGATCGCGGTCTCAGCGCTGCTCTCCAGTCTCGATGTCGTTTACGATCGCCAGCTCTCGGTGCGGCGCAGTTTGAGCGCGATCTTTTTCGCTTTCAACCTGTTTGTGCTCATCAACGTCATGTTGCCGGTGCTCTGGAGCGTCAGCAATGCTTGGGCGATGCGGGCAAGCGTTTTGTGCGCGATGGTTGGCTTTGTGACGCTGTACTTTCCGTGGCTGCGGTTGCGCAGCTTCAACCGAGTTGTCGTGGCCGTCGTCGCTGTTGCACTGGTCGTGCTCGTCGAGCTTGGCCGCGCCTACGTGCCGCCGGCACCGCTGTGCTTGGTGTGGAGCGAGTTTGGCCGCGAATTCGACAAGAGCGCAATGCGCGTGACCAATCCGGTAGAGTCCCTCGAACCCGGTGGTCCGCTGCGGCTTTGGGGATTGACCGCGATCCGTGCACCCCTCGGCCTAAAAGAACGGGTGCGCCATCGCTGGTATCTGGACGATAAACTGATTTTCAGCTCGGCAGCTTTCGAGATTACCGGTGGGCGTGAGGACGGCTTTCGGCTATGGACGGTTGTATCGATTGAAAAACTCTCTGCCGGTTCAAAACTTTACGTCGATGTCGAGACCGAGAGTGGACAATTGATCGGACGAGCACGCATCAGAGTGCCAGAGTAGGATATCTCGCGCCAAGGCGCCAAGACGCCAAGTTGCGATAATTAGTGTTTCTTAACTTTGCGCCTTAGCGCCTTTGCTGGCCCCCCTTTTTCAAAGGGGGGAATCGAACTGCCACTGACGTTAAGTCTCGAAGCGTCGCTCTTGTTAGTGCTCGTGTTGCTTGTCGTTTGCTGAGGCTGAAATCACGATAATCTGCGCTGTGGCGCAAGTTTTGTACCGCGTTAAGGTCCGCAGCCATAAAGCTGAAAATAATTTTTGTCTTCTTGTCAGTTCATTCGCAAATGTTGCTTGCAAACCGCTATGTGTCCACTCTACTCGTTTGAAGCCTGCGCGTTCCAGGGCATATTGTGCGGCTTGATACATGGCGCAATAAGCGCGGCTCACTGCAGAGTTATAGAGGCCTTTGTCATAGCAAAGTCCAGCAGCTTCAAGGGATTCCGTCGCTTTGTTTGTGTCCATCGTTCAGCGACCCATGTTAGTGTAAAGCCAATGCAGTAACAAGCTATCGTGAATTCGAGGTTAGACATGAACATTGATCTACATTCTCATTACTTTCCCATCGAAACACTGACCAATCCAGGCAAATACGAAAACCGCACGCCGAAGCTTGTGCTCGACAAAGGAAAGCTTGCTGTGACTTCAGCGATTGGTTCCCGCCCCAACCTCGGCGCGGGCGCGTACGATCCGGTGGCGCGGATCAAGGCGTTGGATGAGATGCAGATCGACATGCAGGCGATTTCGCCGTCGCCGATTCTTTTGTTCTATTGGGAAGACGCCGCCGTCGCGGCGCACTTTTCACGCAAGCAGAATGAGGCGATTCAGGATGTTGTTAAGAAATATCCCGATCGCTTTGTGGGTTTCGGCAGCGTGCCGCTGCAGAGCGTGGCGGAATCGATTGCCATCGCCGAAGAGGCGAAGAGCATGGGGCTGAAGGGTTTGGAGATCGGCAATGCCGTTGGCGACAAGCCGCTGGACGATCCGGTGTTCGAGCCGTTTTTTGATGCGGCGCAGAAGTTGGATTTGTTGTTGTTCGTGCATCCGCTCGAGGGCGGGCTCGATGCTGACGATCCGTTGTCGCCGGTGCTCGGCAACGTGCTGCATTTTACTTTTCGCACGACGCTGATGGTCGAGCGGATGATTCTCAAAGGCATGTTCGTGAAATATCCTAACCTGCGTCTGTGTTTGTCCCACGGCGGCGGGTTGCTGGCGTTTAATATTTGGCGGCTGGATCATTCCTACGGGCTGCGGGCGGATTTGAAGAAAGTCATTTCGCAGAAGCCGTCTGAATATTTGAAGAAGATGTACTTCGATACGATCGTTCATTCCGCGGCCGCGCTGCACTATCTGGTGCAAGTGGTCGGCGCCGATCGGGTTGTAATTGGCACTGACTACCCAATGGGTATGGGGGATTTCGAATCGGTCAAGAAAGTGCTGGAGCTGAACGTGTCGGCGCAAGAACGGGAGCAAATCCTCGGCGGCAACGCCGCGCAGGCACTGGGGTTGTGAGACGGCGCGGCAATTAACCGCGCCGCTTGTTGAACGACTTACTGCCAGTAGAGCTTGCGATAAGTGTCGATTAGCACAGCATCCTGGTTTCCCGTCAAAAATTCGATCAGCGTGCGATTAAACTCCTCGGCGCGCTCGTACTGCGGCCAGTGGCCGGACTTGTCGACCAGTACGAAGCGCGAGCCGGGTACACTTTGGTGCACCTTGAACGCCACCGGCCAGGGGCAGGTCGGGTTGTGCGTCGTCCAGAAAAATAGTATTGGCGCCTGAAGTTTGGGGATGCGATCGATCAAGTGATAAACTTCCCGGTCGCGGCTCTGCAGCACTTCCTGCATCGCCGGGTTGCTGTAGATCTTCAACCGGATGTCGACCAATTCGTCGGGCAATTCTTTGGGATCGTGGAACAACCACTCCATCCGTTTGCGGATGGTTTCGTTTGTCGGCGTTCCGGTGGCGTCGCGCGTCAGTTGTTGCAGCTGGTTTAGGCCAGCCATTTGGCCGTGCTCGTTGGATGGTATGCCGCCGACGATCAGTCCCATTCGGTGGACCCGCTCGGGATGCTCGGACGCGGTCAGCACGCTGATTTGCCCGCCCTGTGATTCGCCGATTAGGTGCGCCTTTTGAATGCCTGCAGCGTCCATGAAGTCGAGCAGATGCTTCGAGAAGTTCGGGAGATTGTAGGCGACCTTGGGTTTGTCGGTCTAACCGTGGCCGAGAGAGTCGATGGCCAGCACGCGGAACTTTTCCGCGAGTGGAACTAAATTGCGCACCCAGGTCTCCGCGTGACCGCCGGCGCCGTGCAGCAGAATCACCGGCTCGCCTTCGCCTTTTTCAAAGCAGCGCGTGCGCACGCCGCCGGCGTTGTAATAGCGCTCGTATGTGGCAAGTGTCTCCAGTTCTTGGGATGCCATGTTTTGCTGCTTCTTTGGCCGATTTCTAATGACTCTCAGACTAGGTGAGCCTGAATAACAGAGCGCTGACCCAAGAGTTACACGCCGACCCATATCTTGTGCTTGTTTTTCAGC
Source organism: Deltaproteobacteria bacterium (assembly GCA_016874755.1). NCBI lineage: Bacteria > Pseudomonadati > Myxococcota > Myxococcia > Deltaproteobacteria bacterium. Next base: position 46,391 of record VGTH01000045.1, read on the forward strand.
GCTGGAGCTATGATCAAAGCGTGTGGAAATAGGAAATAGGTAGGCGTACCCTTTCGCGAATCTAAAAACGAAAGGCTGCCTGTTGGCGCAGGCAGGAAAGGATACG
>VGTH01000046.1 GCA_016874755.1 Deltaproteobacteria bacterium
CTCCTTCTCGGCTTGAGTTGGTTATTTTTTTACCGGCGATTTCAGGACCGTTTGCAGCTTGTTTTTCACATCGCTCGGCATGCCGAGGAACTCAGTGACCAGCTTGGTGATCTGATTGCCGATCAGCGGATCGATATCGAGCCGCGCCTTGTCGGCATCGGCGAGAAATCCTTTGTCTTTGAATACACGCGCGAATCCCGCTTCCAAAGCCGCGGCGCGGTCCGCTGGCGTTGCGGGCGGCAGGACGTAGACCTTGCCGAAGTCGTTGGGCGTGCTGGTCCCGTACTTGAGCAGCAGTCGCTGTTCGTCGGAGCGGGCGATCTGTTGGATGGTCGGCACATTGGGTACGATTAGATCCTTTAGCGGTTTTTCCGTGAGCTGAGCGAGAACCACCCATTCGCCGCTCTTGACCTTGTCCATGGAGGTCACTTTGGACGACGTCCAGGTGTTGAAGAAACCATCCACCTCGCCGCTATCCATTGCCAGGCGCACGTCGGCCGTGCCTTTGTAGCCGGAAACGATTTTAAGATTGGTATGGAGTGCTTCACGGACCAGGATTGGCGCATGTTCCACCGTCGAGCCTGGGATGGCGCCAATGCTGAGCTGCTTGCCGTTCTCGCCGCGCACATCGTCGAACTTGGTGATGCCCGTGCGTTTCATGGCAATCATCAGGTAGCTTTCGCTCACCGGCACGGCCAAATAGCGGAACTTGCCCATGTCGAATTGGATCGATGGCGCGCCGAAGAGCTGTTCCAAAACGATCGGCCCGGAGATATTACCGACTACGGTGCCGTCTTTGGGCGCGGCGTTGTAAACATGGTTGGCGGCGATGATGCTGCCCACTCCCGGCATGTTGTCGACCAACACGTTGGGATTGCCGGGAATATGTTTCGACAGATGGCGCGCGATCACGCGGGAGTATTGATCGTAGCCGCCGCCGGCCGAGAAGCCGACAACGATGCGCAGGGTTTTGCCGCGATAGAACTCGGCCACGGCTTTTTCATCGAAACTCGCTTTCGGGGCCGCCGGCTGAGCCGCATGCAGCACCTGAGCGAACCATAGCGAACTCAATATCAGTACGAACAAACGCCTACTCGTTATCAATCTGTCACCCCTGCAGTGATCGTTTTCGGTTACACCCGTCTTCACACGTCTCTTGGTTAGTTAGACGAAACGATTAATTGCGGCTTCAGTCGTAGGGGAATGAACTAGAGGTTTTCGAGCCTCTTGAGTGTCGCACCATAGTCCTCCACGGCTTTACCGATGGGATAGTCGGGCTCATAGCCCAACTGCTCCTTGGCGCGCGAGAAGTCGCTCGACAAGCGTGAGTCAGGATAGGGCATGGGGTTCTGGGTGCGGGCGATCTCGATGTTGGAGCCGGGGAAGGCTTTGCGGATCGCTTGGACGATGTCTTCACCGCTGACCAGGTCGTTGTTGCCGATGTGGAACAGCGTGTCTTTGAACTTGTCTTTCATCACAGCCAGCACGGTGCCTTTGGCGGCGTCCTTGCCGTAGAGAATCTCGGCCGGGCCGTAGGGCCAGCTAATTTTGGCCGACTCGCCTTTCACCGCGGCGCGGATCATCTGCTGGATGGCGATCTCACGGGTGGCTTTGAGCGCCGCCGGCGACGGCCCGTAGAGGCCGCCGGTGTAGCGCAGGCAGATAAACTCGAAATCATAGCGCTTGGCGTAGGCGCGTCCCATGAACTCGCAGCTCGCCTTGGTGGCGGCGTAGACCGACGGCGGATTCATCGGTATGCTCTCGTCGATCTTGGTGAGTCCCTCGCCGAGAGAACCGAGATAAACCGTCCCAGAGCTGGGAAACACCACGCGCTTCACCTTTTCCAGCCGGGCCGCTTCGAAAACATTGATCGTGCCCATGAAGTTGAGCCGCACGCCGCTATAGGGCCGGCGCTGCACCTCTTCGCCGAGGAAGGCGGCGAGATGAATGATTTGATCGCAGTCGTTGTCGCGCAGCGCCGAGATGATCGCCGGCAGGTCCATCATGTCGCCGCGTACCAGCGTTACTTTGCTCGGGTCGACCCCGACGGCGTTGAGCAGCCTCTCATTGAGCGCAACATCGAATATGACCGGGCGCTCGCCGCGGTCGAGCAGCATACCGACCGCATAGGCACCCACCAAACCTGTGCCGCCTGTGACGAGAATTCCCTTGCCTGCCATGATGATAGCCTCCGTCAGCCGTGCTTCTAATATATCAAATGGGATACTGAGTCAATGAGTCTTCTTTCCAAACCGGAGGGAAAAATCTCGCAGGTGGTTGACTGGTGGATTGATTTAAGGAATATGGCGCCTGCTACGTCCAAAGTTGTAGGAGGTGTTTTCGATGCATCACACGACCTTGATATTGGCTTTGACCCTCGCGGCTGCACTGACTTCCGCGGCACACGCGCAGGAGCGGCTACGATTGGCTTGGGCGGGGTTTAGTCCGACCAACAGTCCCATCTGGGTCATGGAAGATCGCAAACTATTGCAGAAGCAGGGCGTCAATCCGGAAGTCATCGCCATCAGTGCCAGCCCGACCGTCCTTCAGGCACTGCTGGCCAATGAAATCGACGCCGCAAGCGTTTCGGTCACCACCCTCACCAGCTCCAGACTGCAAGGCGCAGACACCGTGATGATTCTCGGCGTCGTGCCGACCTTTGTCGACCACATTATTTCGCTCTCTAACATCACGAGAGTCGAGCAGCTGAGGGGAAAGGTCGGCGGCGTCAATCGCCTCGGCAGCACCTCAGATCTCGGCCTGCGGCTGGCCCTGCGCAAGCTCGGGATCGATCCGGAAAGAGACGTCAAAATCATTCCCGTCGGCGGCAATCCGGAGCGCTTCGCCGCCCTCTCCAAGGGGCTCACCCAGTTCACCATCATGCCGGAGCCGTTTCTCACCCAAGCCGAAAGATTGGGCTTTCGCAGCCTTTATCCCGTTTCGGAGCTGAAGATCCCTTTCTGGTGGAACGGCATCCTCAGCCGTGAAGCGATTATCAAGGCGAAGCGACCGCTATTGCTAAAGCTGACCCGAGCGATGTCCGAAGCCATCCATATCATCAAGACCGAAAAGGAATACGCCAAGGGTATCTTCCAGAAAAATCTCCGCGTCGCCGACCCCGAAGGACTCGAACGCGCTTACCTGACCTACGCGGCGATCTTTCCCGAGATCCCCTATCCAACGGCGGATGGCGTCAAAACCATGCTCGACGATCTGGCGCCGCGCAATCCCAAGGCGGGCAGCGCCGACGCCCGAACCTACATCGACATGACATTGGTCGGCGAGTTGGAGAAATCCGGCTTCTTCAAACAGCTTTACAAGAGATAAGTCACCGCGACGGCCGCCCGCGGATGCTTCGAAGCGACGGTCACGCGCGGCGCTCGCTTTTTTTTGCTTCGATCATGCCCCAACGCGCGGTTGCATTATTTTCACAGACTAGGATAAGTGATTTAGAATTTGCGCAATCGAAGGAGATCCGCCCATGGCAGAAACTATTCTAAGAGACGAACATGACATGCTCCGTCCCGGACTGGGGCGCTTGAAAGGCAAAGTGGCGATCGTCACCGGCGCCAACAGCGGCATCGGCCGCGCCACCTCACGGCTGTTCGCCCGCGAAGGGGCGAAAGTAGTTTGCTGCGATATCCAGGAGACGATATCGCCGCGCATCGATGAACTCATCAGGGAAAAAGAAAAGGGCGAAGCGCTGTTTCTCCACTGCGATGTCACCAAGCAGGAAGATTTGGACAACGCCGTCAAGAGCGCCGTCGAGACCTTTGGCAGAGTCGACATCCTCTACAACAACGCCGGCGCCGGCATTCGCAAGAAAGTCCACGAGCATACCGACGAAGAGTGGAACTTTGTCTTGAACACTAACTTGAACGCCATGTACCGCGGCGCCAAGGCGATAATGCCGACCTTCATTAAGCAAGGCAGCGGCAGTATGGTCACCACCGCGTCGACTTTCGGCCTGCTCGCCTCACCGGAATATCCCGGCTACTGCGCCACCAAGGCAGCGATCATCAACTTGACGCGCGAGATGGCGATTGACTACGGCCCGCTGGGAATTCGCGTCAATGCCGTCTGCCCCGGCGCCATCGAGACGCCGCGCTTCCGCGGCTTCCCGCCCCGGCCGACGTTGGGCGAAGGTATGACTGACGAGCAACGCGCCAAGATGGGCGCCAGCAACAAGGCCATGAAACGCATGGGGCGGCCCGAAGAAATCGCCTACGGCGTGCTGTTTTTAGTCTCCGACGAGGCGTCCTTCGTCACCGGCCACGCGCTCGTAGTTGACGGCGGGCAAACCATCGCGGTGTAGGGAAGACGGTTGCGAGTTTTGGGTTTTGGGGTTTCCGGTGGACAACTCGGAACGCAAAACCCGGAACTCGAAACTCTTTGTGCGCCGCCCGTCGATCACTCCCACGACGGGAAGTTTCCCTCGCCTGCCAACTGTTTCATGCGCTCATCGAGCTGATGCATAAACCCACGCCGATCGCTGTTCCACAACAGCGGCTCGCCGACAAAGACGTCGCAGAAAAAGGGCACCAAGATCGCTTCACCTTTCGGCAGCGCCTTACCCAGGCCGTGCAGGAATACTGGAACAATTGGCACCCGCGGATTTGCCTCGGCCAATCTGGCGATGCCACCTTTGAAACTCTGCAGCTGCTCCGGCTCGCCGCGGCTGCCTTCTGGGAAAATGATCAGGAGCTTTCCCGCGGCCAGGGCATGGTTGCAGGGCGCCAGGGGGTTGTCGTCGCCGCGTTGCACGGTGCGCTTGATCGGCAAAATACCGACAACCTGCAGCGTGAACCAAGCAAAGATTTTCGAGCGAAGAAAATAGTCCATTGCCGCCACCGGATGGAGCTTGGGCAAGAGCCGCAGCGGAAACAGCGTCATCAGCACCATGGTATCGAGATGGCTGTTATGATTGGCGACGATCACCGCCGGGCCCTGCCGCGGCAGCCGTTCGCGATGGCGGACATTGATACCGAGGACAATCCAGACGAGTACGCGAATAAAGACGCCATAGAACAAAAACCGCAGGAGGGTTGCCATCTCAGTAGTGCAGGTAGTGAATGAAATGAAAAAACAGCGGCGCCGTGTAAGTGAGGCTGTCGATGCGATCGAGAATGCCGCCATGGCCGGGCAAAATGTTGCCAGTGTCCTTCAAGCCGATATCGCGCTTCAGCGCCGAGATCGTGACGTCGCCGACAAAGCCGGCGCAGCTGATCAGCAAGCCGGCCACAAGCGCCATCTGTCAGCGCAGCGGTGTCAGCCACCCCGCCAGCACAACAGCCAACGTCGCTGTCGTCGCGACGCCGCCGAGAAAGCCCTCCCACGTCTTGTTGGGACTGACTTTGGGAATGATTTTGTGGCTGCCGAACAGCTTGCCCCAACAATATTGCGCGACGTCGTTGAACTGGGTCAGGAACACCAGGTACAGAACCAAGCCGGCGCCACCGGCCAGCGGGTTTTTCGATTCCGGCAACACGAGCAGATAAGCAATATGGCTGATGCCGAACACCAGCGTCATGATGCCCCAGTGGAGCGTGCCGGCGGCGCGGAGAAACTCTTTGGTCTCGCCGATCAGCACCATGCGCATGGGCAACAACAAAAACACGTAGACCGGAATAAAAACAATGAACATGCCGTACCACGCCTGAGCCACCCAATAGTATTGGATGGGGATGGACAGATAGGCCCAGAACAACACGCGCCGATCGGCGCGCCGGGTCGGAATGATGGTCAGATACTCTTTGAGTGCGAGAAAGCTGACGAAGGCGAAGAACACCACCGAAACGCTGCGGCTCAGCACGATCGCCAAAGTAAAGAGCGTGACGATGATCCACCAGGAGCGAATGCGCTGGACAAGCTCGCCATAGTCTTTCCCCGGCGCGCGCAGTCGCAAAAGTATCAAGTAGAGTGAGGCGGCGATCAGGATCGCATAGAGCCCGGCGAGGGATGCCAAGACGTTGGCACTCACACCCAAATAACTCACGCAGCCTCCCGCAGCGCGTGCCGCGCCCGGTTGAAAATTGTCAGCGTCAGGAGCAGCAACATCGCCATCATGGCGTAGTCGAACCCGCGCGCCGGCAAGATTTCCAGCCCCATCAACAAACCCACGAGCCCAAAGACGAACGCTCGGTCACTCCTACCCATCGGCCCGTCATAGCAACGCGGCGCGCCGATCATGACCGCCAGCACGCCGGTCATCTCGCTGAGAATAGCAAGGGTCACCACCGCAATGAGCCAAGCTGGCTCGATCCCCGGGAGAAACCCTAGCGGCAGATAGAGAACCGTATCGGACAGCACGTCACCCAGCTCGTTCAGGATCGCACCGAGCGAGGATTTCATGCCGTACTCGCGCGCCAGCATGCCGTCGATTGCATTGAGGGCCATGCGCGCCAATAGCGCCAGCGGCAATAGCAGTAGTGGCCAACGCGCCGCCGCGAACCACGCGATCGACAGACCGAACGCGGCCGACAGCAAGAGCGCGGCGACCGTCACCTGATTGGCGGTGACGCCGGCGTGGGCGAGAAAAGCCAGCGCGGGCCGCAACAACGACTGGAATCGGGGTTTTAGCTGATAGACGGAGACAACCATGTTCGGAACCCCGCCCGCTGTGGGCGCCAGCTCTACAAATAACCGACTAGCTCGGCCCAGTGCTTGACCAACTGGCCGCGGCCGTGGCTCAGGTAGAGGCCGATCTGGGCGATCAACGCGTAGGCGATGGCAAATTGCGCCAAGGCATAACCGGCAATGGTGAACTGCGAGATGCTAACGAGGCCAACGCCAAACTGAGAGATCATCAGTCCGCCGCAGGCAAACTGACCGATGGCGATGATACCTCTGGCCGGCACCGGCATGCGATTCGGACGGTACTTGAACGAGACATGGACAAGCGGCCAACCGAAGAGCTCGCTCCGCGATTTGTATTCGAAACCCCAGCCGTCCCACTTTGCCCGCGCCGGCATCGGTGCCCCGCAGTTTGGGCATGATGAAGCTTGCTCAGAAATCGGCTGGTGGCACTCACGACATGGGGTCATATACACCCGCTGTGTATGCAATCACGGTACGGTCGCGGTTTTTGGCTCCGCAGTCCTTCGGTTCATGGGCAAATAGTTCTTCACGAAGACGGTCACAGCACTGGCAACGTCGCTAGCGGTACGCTCAAGAACCGCGCGCTGGCGCAGGTTGGTGCCGAACTCGAGCTGTATGGCGTCCACCCCGCCGGCCTTGTGGCTGCCGTAGTTCTGCACAATAAACCCGCCAACGTAACGCTGCTCTTTGTCCGATGAACCGTTGGGAGGAAAGACCTTGTAGCCTTTCTCAGCCAATTGACCGGTGATGCTCTTACTGCCGCTCACAGCTTCCTGGCCGAATTGGCCGACTAGCGTCTGTACGGTCTTGCCGTTATTGGTGCCGCGAAAAACAGCTTCGGGATCTGCGCCTTCGCCGTGAATGTCGAGCAAGATCCCCCTGCCCCATTCCATGCGCACGAATTTGCAGGCCTCGCCCAGCGCGTCGTGATAGGCATCGTAGTACAGTTTGCCGCCGTCGGATTCGTACGCTGCGTGGCGCGCCCGGTTGGCGTCGACGTATTTGCGCTCGAAGCGGGCCACGACCAAAAACGGCTTTGCACGAAAGGTATGGGCCAGCTTGCCCGCAACGGCTTCGGCCAACTCGTCGGTGCGCGTATCCCGGCCGGTGACGAACTGCGGCACGCCGACGCCGCGCCGTTGTGCCACTCCCGCCAAAGGCTCCCGCCCACCGTGGGGTGCGGAGATAATGATCGGCAACGTGCCCGCCCAAACGGTTAAGAATTTTTCGCCTGGATTCGGCTCCGCCGCTGCGAGCAAAGCCGGCCAGTAGGCGAATAGGACAAAAACTAGCAGGTTCGGCCGACTGGAAACATGAAAGCGGCGGAGCTGCGCAAGCATCAGTCTATTATTTGGCCTGCGGCACATGCTCGCGCAGCTTTTTCATAAATTCCGGCGCAAACGGCTCAGCCTTCAACTCTTGCGCGCGCTGCGCTTTGACCCAGGCCTCGGAGTAACGCTCCTGGTCATACAACGAAATCGCCCATTCGCGCCAGCCCACCGCGAAGTTCGGATTGTTTTCCAAACACTCGGTGAAGTATTGGTTAGCTCTGATGAAATATTGCGCGCGATCGAGCTGGCGTGCGGCGGGCAGGCGCGCGGCATATTCCGAAGTAACCGACCCTAGATCGGCCAACAGCGCCGGCCGCTGCGCCGGCTCGTCGATCAACTGGCGCGCGCTTTCCAACTGCTCAGCGGCTTCGAGCAATTTACCCTGGTCGCTCAGGACTGCGCCGAATCCCCAGAACGACTGATAGTTTTTCGGATTCAACAACCATGCCTGATTGAAGCGCCGCATGGCGACGTCGAACACGCCGCGCCGCGCCGCGATCCAACCTTCGAGCGCCAGCGCGCGGCTGGCCGCGTTGCGATTGCCATAACGCAGCGACGACTCGCGGACAAACACGTCATCGGCTTTCTTGAGCGCTTCGGAGCGAGCCGTGGACGGCTGGCCGTACATTGGCAGCTTATCGGTGGGATCGTCCTGGGCCCGGGCGACACCGAGTAATGCGAAAAATAAGATGATGATGAGAATCGCACCACGAGCACGAGTCACGATTCCCACTCCCGTCCTTCGTGCGCTTTGTGGTGAGTGAATAGACAAGGCGTTCATACGCGCGGCATCATAGCACTTAAATTTCTGCAAATCGCCACACCTCGCCTTGACTCGACAAACTTTTAAGGGCTATTTTGCTGCCAGCCAGAACCAAGGAGAACGTTATGATTGAAGGACTGAAAGATAAGGTCGTCATCGTCACCGGCGGCGGCCACGGCATCGGCCGCGCCTATTGTCACGGCTTCGCCGAAGCCGGCGCGCGCGTTGTCGTCGCCGACATCGATCAACCGGCGGCGGAAAAAGTTGCCGGCGAAGTGGTCAAGCAATTCGACGGCAAGGCGCTTGCCGCTAAAGTTGACGTTGCCAACGAGCAATCGGCCAAGGACATGGCGACGCTGGCGCTCGACAAGTTCAACCGCATCGATGTCTTGGTCAACAACGCGGCAATCTTCTCGACGATTCCGATGAACCGCGGCGGCATCGACAGCATCGACCCCGATGAATGGGACCGCATGATGCGGGTCAACTTGAAAGGTCTGTTTTTCTGCAGCCGCGCCGTGCTGCCGACCATGCGCAAGCAGAAATCGGGTAAAATCATCAACATCTCGTCGGGCACCGCGCTCAACGGCAGCGCCGGGCGGATTCATTACGTGACCTCGAAAGCCGGCGTCATCGGCTTCACCCGCTGCCTGGCGCGCGAAGTCGGCGACGACAACATCAACGTCAACGCCATCGCGCCGGGCTCGACCTTGTCGGAAGAGAATCCCAGCGAAGAAGTGCTGAAGATGCGCGGCGCGCGCTTGGCCGATCGCGCCCTGAAACGATTGCAATTGCCCAAGGACTTGGTCGGCACCATGCTGTTCCTGGCCTCGCCGCTGAGCGATTTCATGACCGGCCAGACCGTCGCCGTCGATGGCGGCGTCTCTTTTCTCTAGGAAGGTTCGATGGCGGCGTACCAGCATCGAAACATTCTCGTCGGCGACATCCGCACCCACTTCCTCGAGGCCGGCAGCGGACCCGATTTGGTTTTGCTGCACGGCGGCGAGTATGGCGCCTCGGCGGAGATTACTTGGCGCCACAACATCGACGCGTTGGCACAGCGCTTTCATGTCGTTGCACCCGACATTCTCGGCTGGGGCCAAACCGACAAGCTTTACAGTTTTTCCGATCCGGCCGGTTTGCGCATCAAGCATTTGCAGCGTTTTCTCGAAGCGCTTGGCATCGGCAAAGCCTACTTCGTCGGCAACTCAGCCGGCGGCGGGCTCGTACTGCGTGCATCGGTGCGAAAGCCGGCGCCGCTGCAGATTCTCAAAATGGTCACCATCTGCGGCAACGCCAGCGTGTTCAAGACCAACTCCCAGGCCGATCTGGAAAACTACACACCTTCGTTTGATAACATGAAAAAGATCGTCGCGTTGCTCTACCACGACAAGAAATGGCAGAGCGAAGAAAACATCCGCGAGCGCTACGAGGCGTCGATTATTCCCGGCGCCTGGGAGACGTTATCCGCGGCGCGCCTGCGCAGCCCAGCGCACCAGGTGCGCTCGACCACCGACGAGTTCGTCCGGCAGCTCTCGCGATTGTCGATTGCGTTATTGATCATGTCCTGCGACCATGACCCATTGAACCAAAGCGACTGGGACGTTAACTTTCAAAAGATCGTGCCAGGCTCGCAGGTGCACCGTTTTAAGCACTCAGCGCATGAGCCGCAGATCGAAGAGACCGAGGAGTTTAATCGCGTGCTGACTGAGTTTTTACTTGGAGGTGAAAAATGATCCGACCGATCCGATGGATCGGACCGATCGGTCTGATGTTCTTTGTGATGTTCGCAAGCGTCTGCCACGCCCAGCAACTCACCCGCCTCAAGACCTCCTACAGCGCGCTCACCGCCAACATGGCGGCCTATTGGCTCGCCAAAGAAGCCAAAGTTTTCGAGAAGCACGGGCTCAGCGTTGACGTTGTGCTGATCGAAAGCGGCGTCACCACCGTGCAGGCGCTCACCGCCGGTGAAACGCAGATTGCCATGGGCGGCGGTACTGTGGCGGTCAGCAGCAATTTGGCCGGCAGCGACATTATCTCGATCTCTAGCATCGAAAGCCGCATGCCCTATGCGCTGCTGACGCAGAAGGAGATTCGTTCCTTCGAGCAACTGAAGGGCAAACGGCTGGCGGTATCGCGCTTTGGCAGCGCCTCCGATTTGGCCGCGCGGCTGATTCTGCAACGCTATGGCTTAGTGCCTGATAAAGAGGTGACGATTCTTCAAACCGGCGGCACCAGCACGCGCCTTTCTGCGCTGAGCAAAAAGAGCGTCGATGCCACGGTGCTGACGCCGGAATTTTTCCAAGTGGGCAAGAAGGGCGGCTTCACGATCCTCACCGACCCGACGCAGTACGATATCCCTTTCCCGCAGCTCGAGGTGATCACGACCCGCTCCTATGTAAAAGCGCAGACCGACATCGTGACCCGCTACATGCGCGCCATCGTTGAAGGCATCTACATGGTTAAACAAAACCCGGAGCCCTCGATTGCCGCCTTGAGAAAGTATCTCAAAATCGACGACCGCGAAGCGCTCGAAGACGTCTACAAGCTCTACAAAGAGTTATACCAGCCGATTCCGCATGTCTCCCCCGCCGCCATCCAAACCCAACTTACTTGGATGGCGGAAAAAGATTCGCGCGCCAAAGCCGCCAAGCCCGAGCAGTTCATCGACGGCACGATCATGCGTGAGATCGAGAAGAGCGGCTTCGCGACGAGACTCTACCAGCAGAAATAAGCTGTAGGGACAGGTCGCGACCTGTCCCTACACATTTTCTCTTCTAATCGTCGTCGTCACCGCCGACAGCGTTGACCAAGCCGAACATGCGGTCGTTTAGAATATGCCCGCGGTTTAGGGCGGCCGGAACGAGCCCCCGAAAGGGCATGCGAAAAACACCGTCTAAGGATTTACTTTTCCAAGACCATCGATGGAGGGGTATGACCAAACCCGGTGGATTTTTCGAAAGCGTACGCCATTTGGAGCACGGAAAAATCCATCCGATGGCGGCCAACGATTTGGATGCCCACGGGGAGCCCGTTTGAGCTAAATCCAGCGGGAACTGACATGGCGGGACCGAACGTCGTCGTGATCCAGTAGGCCGATTTCATCCAGTCCAGATAACTCTCCATCTTGATGCCGTCGATTGCATGGGGCCAATCGACCGTTGCGTCGAAGGGCGGCACTTGATTCACAACGCAAACGAGAAATTCATATTTCTCGAAGAACTGGCGCAGGCGCTCGAGCAAGGCGCCATGTCGGGCCATCGCCCGCGCCACCTCAGCGCCGCTTAAACGGCTGCCCGACTCTATCTGCCATACCGCTTCCGGTTTCATTTGCCGGCGGTGCTTTTCGAGCAGCGGGCCAAGTGTGTGAAAATAGTGCCACGCGCGCAGGGTGAGAAAGACCTCGTCCGCGTCAGAGAAATCCGGACAAGTGTCTTCGACCACACAGCCAAGATTTTCAAACGTCTTGCGTTGCTGTGCCAAAACCGCGCGCACCTGCGCGTCCACGGGCAAGCCGCCCAAATCGAGCGACCAAGCGACACGCACCTCTTTGAAATCACGCTCCAGCGGTTGAGCGAATTGATTCAGCTCGGACGGATAACAGAGCGGATCGCGCCCATCGGCGCCCGCCATCGCGCTCAGCAGAAACGCCACGTCAGAGACCGAGCGCGCCATCGGTCCTTTCACCGTGAAGCCAAGAAACGGCAGAGCGGTGGGCGCTGCAGGCACGAGCCCCACCGTCGGCCGCAGCGCAACGATATTGTTGAAATTGGCCGGATTGCGCAGCGAACCCCCAAGATCGCTGCCGCTTGCTAGCGGCAGCAAACCCGCCGCCAGCGCCGCCCCGGCGCCGCCGCTCGACCCACCTGCGGATTTGGTCAAGTCGTAGGGATTAAGAGTCTTGCCATAGACAGCATTGTACGAGTGCGAGCCCATGCCAAACTCGGAAATGTTGGTCTTGCCGATGGGAATCACGCCGGCGCGGCGCAGCCGTTCGGCCAATACGGAATCTTCCTGCGGCATGAAACCTTTGAAAATCAGCGAGCCGCGCGTCATCGGAAAGCCGACGGCGGGATCCAGCTCTTTGAAGGCGAACGGCAGTCCGTGCAGCGGTCCAACACTTTCGCCGCCCGCGAGCCGCCGGTCCGCTTCGTCGGCCAGCGCGAGGCATTGCTCATCCGGCAGCTTGGCGACGATGGCGTTGATCTTTGGATTGAAGCGCTCGATTTGCGCGAGAAAAGCGCCCATCACTTCGCGCGCGCTCACTGCGCGCGCGCGCAGCGCCTGCGCCAGGGCGCGGGCGCTCATAAAACATATTTCGCTAGGTTTGAACAAACTCAATCTACGACGCTTAGATCCCCGGCTCCTTCACCCCCACCGGCGGCGTGCCCTCATTTTTCGTGATCTCTTCAACGTCCCATAGTTTAGAGAACTTAAGTGCGCGCGGGCAGTGGCTGTAGGCTTGCTCCACATCGATCAACAAGCCTTGCAGGATCTCGGCATTCTTGTCGGCGTTGAAAACTTCGAGCTGCGCGCCGTTCATGTCGCTGCGATCGACGATCTTGACCCGGCCATTGATCCGCACCGTGTTGCCAACACCCGGTATGAAGAAAATCAGGCCGACTTTGGGATTACTCTCGATGTTGCCATAGCCATGAAACAACTTGTTGCCTGCGACGTCGGGGAGAAATAGCGGCTTGGCGTTCAACACCTTGGCGAAACCTGGTTTACCGCCCTTGGGTGAGGCGTCACAATCGCCGTCGGTATTGCTAGTCGCCATGACACAGAAGGGGGAATGGCGGATAAAGTCCTGAATCCACGGGTGCATGGTCGGGCGGACTTTGCCCGCGGTGCGTTCCGCAGGGTAACCGAACTTTGCTTGAAAACTAGATGACATAGCTCCCTTCTTTCTCCACAATCAGGCTCGGCCGGTTTTGCGCGACTCGGACTTCATAAGGAACGACGTTGCGCTGCGGATGCGCCACCGAGACAATAGCTTCGCCGACGCGCTTTTCAGACGCGGTGAAATGTATCGCCACAAAAACCATCCGACTAGCACCGTCCCCGCCAAGGTCCAACGCGGTGACATCTCCTTTGAATCTACACCCATCATGCCCGCGATCATAAGCATGATCATAGCGCCTCCTATGATCGCGATCGGCATGACAAAGAAAAAGATCGCACACGCTGAGACAAGCCGGCAAAACCAGACACTTCCCGGGCGGCCTAGCCCCGGGCCGATACTCGAATTGTCACTCGGATCTTGAATCGCTCCGAGCTCCGGAGGAACCGGCAAAGGATTAGACAACGGCATGGGTGGCGGCAAAGCGCCGACCGCTTTCGCTAGCGCCAATGCGGCTCGTTCCTCCGGTACACGATAGTCGACGAATCGGATCGCCGCCAAATCGGCGGGCAGACCTTTCGCCCCAAGGTCGCCAACTAAGATTGGCAATGTAACCTTCCCCAATGCCCGCGCGTACCCCAATTCTTCACGACAAGCTTTTGACTCAAGAGAGTCCACCGACAGCGCAGCCACAAACACATCGGCGCGGCGAATATTGTCGAGTATCGCATCCCACCACCTGTGACCACCGACCAGCTCGCGATCGATCCAGACATCGTGGCCGAGAAACTCTAAAGCGCGGACGATAGCGTCGACACCCACTGCATCGACTCGCGCATAGCTAATGAAGAAGCGTGACATCGGCGATTTGGGTCGGGCGCTAAAGGATTATTTCTTGTCGTCGAGAAAGGTGAGCCGTTCGGCCATCGGTGTTTCCGGAAACACATAGCCACACGATTTGCACGTGCGCAAAGCCGCGTTAGCGTTGAACTCGCTATAGACCGCGGTGACCTGTTCGGGAATATTTCCCTGACTCACCGGACGCGACAACACCACCTCGTCGCAGCTTTCGCAAAACCAGGCGAACTCCTCCTTCTCATCGGCTTTGCGCTTGCGCTCGATCACTAGACCCCAGGTGTTGTCAAAACGGCGCGGCGAATGGGGCATGCCACCGGGCAGCACGAAAATCTCCCCTTCTTTGATGCGAACATTCTGCCGCCGCTCTCCCTGTGGTTTCACCACCAGCTCCATCTCGCCTTGCACTTGATAGAAAAATTCGTCGCCGGGTTGAATATGAAAATCGAGCCGTGTATTCGGCCCGCGCAGGATCATGACGAGAAAATCTTTATGGCTAACCAGCAACTTATTGGTCCGCAACGGCGGATTGAAAAACGATTGGTTTTCCGCCACCCATTTCTTCAGATTGTACGTAGAGAGAAAATCCATGCGTTGGGCCCTCAATACGGTTCGTTGGGAAAGAACTCGGGAAGGTCCTTGCCGATTGTATACCGCGGCAAATTAGTTCCCGTGATTTGCGCCGAATAAAGACCGTCAAAGAAAATCCACCAAACAGACTTGGTCCGAATAATCGTGTCCCAAATCTTATTCTGCATGTCTTTGGTTTTGGAATATTTGTGCACGAACTCTTCGCCCATGCCGCCATGGCCTTCATCGGCTTCGATATGCTCAAGGAACCAGATCAGCTTCTCGCGCGGCAAACCGTAGTGCTTCTCAAAGGCGGGCACGAACATTTTTGCCACGCGCACATTGGTCTGCTCGCCGAGCACGCTGCCCGAGGCGAGCCCTTCCGGTGTGCTGCGATATTTGTTGATGTGCATCAGCATCGTCACGGCCAAAATCGTTGACGGCAACACCGGCGCGTGTTCCAAATCCTCGGCACGCAAACCGAGCGCTTCGCCAAATTGAAGGTACATAGCTTGATGGCCGGTAAACCGGTCGCCCGTGCCACCCATTTCTTCACTAAAGGCCTTTGAGATCGCCTTCTGATCGGCGATGGTCAGGCAGTTGGTGATCCGCTGCGCCGACCACCAGCTTGGAACTTTTTTCAGTTGGTAATCCTGCTTGGCGAAATCGATCAATTGTTCGCGGGTCAATTTGCCATCCACCAATAGTTTTACATACGGGTGATCCAAACGGGCGTTGCGGTCCAAGGCTTCGGCCTTGACCATGCCGATGAACTCGTCCTGGCCGTAGGGTTCCACTCTGTCAAAATCAAATCGCGACATTACTGCTCCATGCTAAGAATTTCACCACAGAGACGCCGCGAACACAGCGGGGAAGGGATTATGAAAATCAATTTTCCAACTCCGTCTTTTTTCCCTCTCTGCGCTCCGTGCCTCCGCAATGAATCATTTTCTTGTTCGCGCCCGGTTATCGAACTGGAACTTGTTGGCGTTGCAGGCAATCTCGACCCGGTTGCCGTCGGGATCGAGAAAACTGATCGAGCGATTGCCGGCGACGATCAGTGTCTCCGGCCCACTGACGACTGGGATCTTGCGGCGTTTGAGGATGGGATAAATCTTATCGATGATGTCGTCGGACTCGACGTAAATACAGAAATGGTGCAACTTCGGCACACCGTTACTGCGCACTTGCCTTTTCCCTTTGGGCACCTGCATCAAGGCGACGTCGTGATGCTCGCGGCCGTAACTCAAAAACGTCAAGCCGACTTTGCGATTGCGCGCCGAAACCTTGAGACCCAAAATTTCGCGGTAAAATGTCTCCGATCTTTTGGAGTCGGCAACGTTGAGAACGATGTGACCCAGGGTGCCATCTTTCACGAGCATGTTACGATCATTAGTTGCCGCTGGCCGCAGTGTCAAGGCAAGCGCGCTGCGCGCGGTTTCGCGTGTCGGGCTTCGGGTTTCGTGTTCTCAGGAGATGTGGGGTCAAGACCCATCGCCCGCTTCGATTTGACAGCTTTAGCACGGATGCGAGATATTCCGCGAAGGATCGAAGGAGCGCTGAGCTATGAAAATCATGGTCGTCATGGGTGAATATCCACCAGAAGAAACCGAGCGGCGGCGCAGCGCCGTGCTCAAATGCGCGTCGCCGGGCACCGAGATCGGCTTTGGCGTGATCAAAGCGACCTTCTTCAAGCACTCCAACTCGCAGGTCAATTCGCTGTCCGCCGGGCCGCTGGTAGCCGAGATCGCCATCAAAGCCGAAGCCGATGGCTACGATGCGGTCGTGCCCTTCGGAACGCTCGATGCGGGCGTCGAGATTGCGCGCAATCTCGTGAACATCCCGGTCGTCGGCGCCGGCCAATCCGTCTTGCATCTAGGGGCTCAACTGACCAATCGCTTGGGCGTGATCGCCTACGAAGACAAGAGCATCCCGTTCATGCGCAAGCAGATGCACGCCTGGCGCGTCGCAGATTCGGTGGTCGGCATTCGCGGCATCGGTATACCGCTGCCGGAGAGCACCAAAAATCGCGAGGCCATGCGCGGCCGATTTCTCGACGTGGGGCGTGAGTTGATCGACAAGTACGACGCCGACCTGATCGTGCCAATGGGCGTCACCATGGTGCCCGTGCAATATTCACCGCAGGAAATGGCCAAAGAACTAGGCGTGCCGGTGATGGACGCGCTCATGACCAGCATTCAGACTGCCGAGATGATGGTGCGCATGCAGCTGGCGCATAGCACCCGCACCTATCCGCGGCCCAAAGTTTAGAGCACAAGTGCAGACACGCTACACCGACGGCCGGGTTACCATCCGTCCCTACCAGTTCTCGGATCTCAAAGAGATGGTCGCCGCGGCCCAAGAATCGACCCGCGAAGTCTATCCTTGGCTGGAATGGTGTAAGCCGGATTACTCGATCGAAGAAGCGGAAACCTGGATTCGCAGCCAACGCGAGGCATGGTCAGCGCAGCGCGAATTTCAGTTTGTCATCATCGACACCGACACGCGGCGCTTCCTAGGCGGTATTGGCTTGAATGATCTTCACCCGACCAATCGCTTCGCCAACCTCGGTTACTGGGTGCGCACGAGCGAGGCCGGTAAAGGCTTGGCGACGGCAGCCGTCCGATTGGCCGCTCGCTTCGCCTTTGAGCAGACCGAGCTTGAGCGTTTGGAGATCGTTGTTAACCCAAAAAACCTGGCGAGCCAACGGGTCGCGGAGAAAGCCGGGGCGCAAAAAGAAGGGATTTTGCGGAGACGCATTTTTATGCACGGCATGAGTCACGACGCCGTGCTGTATAGTTTGATTCCGACGGATCCGTCGGATCGGTCCGATCAGTCTACATCTTCTTTCTAAAACCAAGGAGCTCGGATGGCCGAAGAAACCACACCCGAAACCAACTGCTACTGGAAGCACCAGACCGCCAAAGAGGACTGTTTTCCCTGCTATGACGGCAAAAGCATGGTCTGCAGCAGTTGCTGCGTTGAGCACTGCCCTAAAGAAACCCCGCAGTGGTTCGCCGCCTGCGCCCGCGCGGGACATCCGACCTGGCCGAGCGTCGATCGCGGCCGGCGCGTGCCGGCAAAGCTCGTCGTCTTGGAATCCTATTGGGATAACCGTCTGTTCCAGACGATGTCGGTAAAAGGCTTTTTCGAATCCATGGGGCCACTGCACGATCCACCGCTGCAGCTCGCGCACCGCTTCGTCGAATCGCAGCGCGGCCTTGCGCATTACACCGCCGCGCCGGATGGCTTGCTCTGGCGCGACCCCGGCGCGTCCGATGCGCCGATTTGCTATCTCGCCTTCCATGGCGCGCCCAGTGAAGTGAAGTCGGTTTTGGAATCCATCGGTGAACAACACCTCTGCGAAGCCTTCAAAGACTACGGCAGCCAACCGAAGTTGGTTTATTTCGCCGCCTGTAGCGTGCTCCAAGGCCGCACCGGGGAACAGTTCGCAAAAAAGTTCCTCGACACTTCCTGCTGCCGCGCCGTACTCGGCTACACCACCAACGTTAACTGGATGTTGAGCCTGATCACCGACATGCTGTTCCTGCACCGCTTCTACCGCGATGAAGACCCGTGGAAAAACTTGCAAAAGATATTTCAGTCGGTCATCGACGACTTCAAGCCGGCGGGAGATATCGGCTGGACGTTGATCCAGAATAAGCGGCGGTAAGCCCCTGAAAGCTTATTAAGACCGGTGAAGTCGGAACCGTCGTGGAACTGCTAGCCGCAGACGTTTACGAAGTGGAATTCTGCGATGACTTAGGCCAAACCAATGGCGAGCTCCGGACTGCGCGGCCACCAAAGTCTTCCTCTACACAATCGCGGCGAACGGTTGAACGTTGTTGCTTAGCTCTTCAACTCAAACTTGCCATCTTTGTCTTGGGTGATTTTGCCAGCCTCGTAAAGCCGACTGACCGCTGTCGCAACCGTTTTGTAGTTTGCGTCCGGAAACATCTCTAACAGCTCGGCGAAAAAGCAGTGAGCTTTTCCCAGCGCGGCTTCTATCTTGGTCGCGAGCGATTCGACAGTTTCACTTGATTTCGCGGCCCTCGCCGATTCCTTCGCTGTGTCAACGTAGTCGCTCAGCTTGATCTTGCCTTGATTAAAATAAACGATGCGCTTGTAGCGCTCCGCGGGAATGTTCTCCGGAATCGTCGCATCAATGCCCATCTTCGCTGTAGTCGGAACCCTACCATGGATCGGTAGGGGCAAAGATGGGTCGAGCGGCTTGGCGCGCGCGTTGGAAACGATCAGCACGTCGCGGTCGGCCTGCACCCGGGTCGCCACCGCCCACTCGACGTCGACGGGGTCGAAGACGTCGATGTCGTCATCGACGATTGTCACATGTTTGATGTCGGCGATCGATAACAGCGCCATGATCGCGTTCTTGCCGTCGCCCGGGACCTTTTTGATTGACGCGATAATGTGCCAATGGCAGCAGCCGCCCGGCGTCACGTTGATCGCGGTCGCCTGCACGCCCGCTTCGAACAGCACGCGCCAAGCCGCAGCCTCGTAGATCGGCGCCGACATCCAGATGTTTTCCCAGGGCATCTGCAATGCGTAATACATGGCGTCTCTGCGATGCATGATCGACTTGATGATCACCCGCGGGTTCATGTGCAGCCCGCCCATCAGCCGATTGAATTCCGAGAACGGCCCCTCGGAATGCACCCAGCCTTCCGGCGGTATCTCCCCTTCCAGAACGATTTCCGCATCCGCGATGCACGGCACCGGCACGGTGACACCTTCTGCCAAAGGAAGCGGCTCGCCGCGCAGGCCGCCGCCGAAGCTAAGCTCGTTCACGCCGAGGTTGGCTTTGAAAGTGGATGTCACCAATTCGTAAGGGTGCGTGCCAATCGAGATCGACACCGGCAGCGGCTGTTTTTTGGCCAGGGCGCGCTCGACGAATTTGCGCATATTGTTCGGCGTCACGATATCGATGCCGGTGACGTTGCGCTCTTTGAGCATCAACCGATAGATACCAGCGTTGATGCCAAACTCCGGGTCCTGCGCGATGACGACTCCAGCCGTAATCATCGGCCCACCGTCCATCACCGAAAACACTGGCACCGGCAGATCATAGAGATCGACGTCCTTACCGGTGCGAATGACTTCTTTTACTGGCGCGTCTTGGGTCGTCTTCGGCCCAATTGGATTGTCTAAAGCATGGCGCAGCTTATCGGCAATTTTTTCGTAAGCCACGCCCATTCCCACCGCAATCCGATTGCGCGATTGCAGCAGCCCAGAGACCACCGGCATGGAGTAGCCGTCGACGTTCTTGAACAGCAAAGCTTTCTCGGATTGCGCTACCAAGGCAGCCACGTCGCGCAAGTCGACCGGCCTACTGATTTCTAACAACTCATCATGGTTGGCGAGGGCCGAAATATAGTCGCGAAAAGTCGCTTTCATTGTGATTTCCGTTATCTTCACCACGAAGGACACGAAGTGCACGAACCTAAGAGAAGAAAAAGTAAACTCTTTTCCGAACTTCGTGTCCCTTCGTGATCTTCGTGGTGAAACACATGCGAGCGTGTCACAACAATAAGTACGTCTATTAGTGAGACACTACACTAGTTCCTCTTGAATAGCCCTTCCTTCACCAGCTCATTGCGCACGGAATCATCAGTCAAGCGCAAATCGGCAACGGTGACGGTCTTGGCTTTTTCAATGCGCCCGGCGATTTCCTTGAGCGCGATGTCGAGCGCGGCGTTGTTGGGCAGCGCTAGCTCCGGTTCCATGACCTTGGCCGACGAGCGGTAGCCCGCCTCCGCCATATCGGGCGGCAGCTTGAACTGTTTCACTTGAAACGCGATGCCTTCCTGCGCATTCTCACGATACTGCCTGAAGGCCAACCCTAATCCGCGCAGAAACCGCTTGACCATCGGGCGATTCTCTTTCAGATAGGCGCGCGTGGTAATCACCGATTGCAGTGGATAGGTGGTATCATATTCGGTCAAATCGGCGAGCTGCACCATGCCCATCTTCTGCACTGCCATGGTGCTGGTCGGCGGCCCGAGCAGTGTCGCCTGCACCGTGTTGGATTGCATCGCGGCAAAGCGCTCAGTTTGCCCGCCGATCTGCATGATCGTTACATCTTTGTCGGGGTCGAGGCCCATTCTTGTCAGCGCCAAACGCACGAGCCATTCGGAGGACGAGCCGAAGCGGCTAATTGCCACGCGCTTGCCCTTCAACAGAGCCGGTGTCTTGATCTCGCCACGGGCGACGATCTGATAGGGCAACTTGTTGATAGTCCCGGCGACGATCACCATATCGCCGCCGCCCAAGTTGAACTGCGGCACGACGGCGCTCGTCGTCACGATGATTTTTACTTGTCCCGATGCCAAGGTTTGCGCCGCCAGCGTGCCGCTGTTCATCATGACGTCTTCGATCTCGAGGTCCTGCTTGAGCATTTGCGCTTTGGCAAAAGTAACAAACGGCGGCACGCTCGGTGAAAAGCCGCCGGTGACAACCCGCAGCTTGTCGGCGGCAAACACCGACGCGCTGGCAAGCACGATTACGCCCATCGCAATCAGAACGGTTCTGGTTTTCATCGTCACTCCTCTGCACTTTGTATACGGCGTTTGTCGCCTAGGGTCTAGCCTTCGGGGTCTAGAGGCTAGCGTTTTGCGTCTAGCGTCCAACGCCATGAATTCTGGCGCCAACCGCTAGACACCAGACGTTAGACTCTAACCCGGTTGACTTCCCCAATCATGCCTGAGTAAAACCGACTTATCGAAGCAATACTCAATAGGAGAAAGACAATGGCCAATTGGACGCCGCCCGAATTTGTCTCGCGTGAGCAGTGCATCAAAGACACCGAAGAAGTCTTAGGGATGTCGGACATTCCGATCAAGAGCACCGAAGATATTTTTCGCATCAAAGTGCTCGGTCTCGACTGGGACTTGGGTATGGTGGTGCATGAACCGACGGATGCCAGCCGCATTCCAACCGGGGCCGACGGCAAGAAGATCGGCTTCTTTTTGCTCCACGGCGGGTCGAGCGACTTCAAAGGCATCGAGCGCCACGCCAAACTGCTCGCCAGCAAGTACGGCTGCCGTGTCATTGCCGGCACTTTTCCCGGACGATTTTATTTCCCCGACCCGAGCCGCGACTGGCCGGACGACACCATCCACGCCGACGGCACGGTGCGTACACCGATCTGGAAGCAAGGTGAGCTGATCGGTCCCGATCAATACAGTGTCGTCAAAGACCCCACCAAAAAATCCCGTTACGGCACCCGCACGTTGGCGAAGGCAAAGCCCGAAACTATCTTCTGGTACCGCATGGCGGCCTGGCCGGCGGCGTTCGAAGAAGGCATGATCGAAGCCTGCAGGCGTCATTTTCCCGTCGGTGAATTTTCCGTCTATGGCCAAGGCCACTCGACCGGCGGCCCGTTCATCTGCATGTTGTCGCAGCGTATTCCCAACATGGCCGGGGTTTGCGCCACCGAGCATTCGCCCTTCGGCTATCTTTGCTCGGCGCGCGACGTTTGGGGCGGAGAGCTAGGCAAGATCGCCGGCTTTGAAAAAGACGGCAAGGTCGGCGAGAAACGCAGCGACCCATTCGACGAACTCTACATCCGCACCTGGCGCGATCTGGCGCGCTATCTGGGTCCCGAAACGCTCGGCCAAGAAGGTCCCCTCGGGTTGATGCGCTTGCCTGCTCTCATGGAAGATGTGTTGGACTCGTGGGAGCGCGCCAAGAGCCGGCCCCAATTCAAAGCGGAGTATCTCGTCACCCACGCGATCACCGACTCGCTTGCCGAAGGCGCGCGCGTCAGTGCGGCGCGCATGAAAATGAACAAAGAAGAGACCGAAGCGCTGGTCAATCGCTTCACCGGCTACACGCGGGAAATATCCGGCGCCAATGTTAAACCGGTGCCGCCGTTTCTATTCGAGATTTCCAAAGACAGCCGCGATCATAGCCCGGAGGTTTACAGCGAAGTGATTATTCCCGGCTTTCGCGCCATGAAACCGGCGCCTAAAATTGGCATCACGCGATTCGGCGCCGGCGTGCATAGTTTTTGGAAAGCGGAGAAAGATTTGCCCGCGGGGATAGTGCCGTCGGTGATCAAAAGCTGGAAGGAAGCGGTGGTCGGCGGGTATTTCGTCTAGACTCAATCGGAGCCCTGCGACTAGCTCAGAGCCTGCCCTGAGCTTGCCAAAGGGGCGAACGGAGACAAAACCGTTCATGCTGAGCTAGTCGAAGCATGCTCAGCTTTTGACCCTGTAACATCGAACCTACGGAAAAATTGCCGCGACCACTTCTTCCAAACTTCTTTGCACCTGTGGGTCGTCGGTGATTCCCCACGTGACGGCGACATGGCAGGCGCGGCGCGCGGCGATCCCTTGCTTGATCAAACGCGCGGCGTAGATCAACACGCGCGTGCTCGCCGCTTCTTTTAAGCCATGTTCGCGCAGGTTACGCACCTTGTGACCTAGCGTTGCCAATTGCAAAGCGGTTTCCGCACCGACGCCGGATTCGTGGTCGATGATCTTGGCTTCACGGTCGGGACTTGGAAACTGAAAATCCAGCGCAACGAAGCGCTGCCGCGTCGAGTGTTTCAAGTCCTTCAGCACGTTTTGATAACCGGGATTGTACGAAACCACCAGCAGAAAACTATCCGCGGCTTCCACCACTTCGCCGAGCTTATCGATGGTCAGCAAACGCCGATGGTCGGTCAGCGGATGGATGATTACGGTGGTGTCTTTGCGCGCCTCGACCACCTCGTCGAGGTAGCAGATGCCGCCGACTTTGACCGCCCGTGTAAGCGGCCCGTCGATCCAGCGCGTGCCGTTGGCGTCGAGCAAATAACGGCCAACCAGATCGCTGGCCGTCAAGTCTTCATGACACGCGACTGTCACCAGCGGTACCGCGCCGTTGGGATGAGACTCGGCACCGTCTTTGACCACGGTCAGCGGCTGCCCCAGCTTCCATGCCATGTATTCGACAAAGCGCGTCTTGCCCGTCCCCGTCGGGCCTTTGAGCAGCACTGGCACTCGCTGACGGTAAGCGGCCTCAAAAATTTCGATCTCGTCGGCGCACGGCACGTAATACGGCGGCTCTTTGATAACGTATTCTTCGATGCGATATTGTGGGGCTTGCTCGCTCTTGGCCATTAAAAGCTTTGCTCTTTCGCAGGTTAATAGCGAAAACCGTAACCGATGCCCCACCCTCTGTCAAATCAGTAGTTCGTTTGACAGCCCGATTCGAGCAGCGTTAAGTTAGCGCCTAAGAAACCAAACAGGAGAAGCTAATGGCCGATTCCCATGCCGTCCCCGAAACCCCTGAAGTCATCGCCTTGCACAACCGCTTAGCCGAATATTCCCTCGGCGGCCATTGGCAATCCCGAGAACAACTCAAGCCGCTGGTGCCGCACATGTGGCCGTGGTCGGCGATCTATTCCTGCTTGATTGAATCCGGCGAAGTCATCAAATTGGGCGGTATCGACGACGCGGCCAAGCGGCGCACTGTGCAGCTCGTCAATCCGTCGTTGGTACAGAGAAAATCCACCAGCCGGACGATTCAAATGTCGATCCAACTCGTCAAGCCGGGTGAGCGCGCCGAGTGCCACCGCCACACCGCCGCGGCACTGCGCTTCGTCGTCGAAGGCGACGGCACCGGCTACACCAACGTTGAAGGGGAGCAGATGTTCATGGAGCCCGGCGACCTCGTCTTGACGCCCCACTGGACTTGGCACGACCACTTCAACAACGGCAAGAAAAATCTCATTTGGCTCGACGTGCTCGACGCGCAGCTCACCAGCTATCTCGACGCCAACTTTCACGAGAACTACGCCGAGGGCCCGTCACAGCCGATCGTCAAACCCGACCGCTATTGCAAACAGCAATACGGCGCGATTCGCCCGCGCATGTCGAACGTCAGCAACGCCGCCCTGCCCTACACCTACAAATGGCGCGATACTCTGAAAGCATTGAACGAAGTCGCCGCCAGCGGCGTGCGCGACCCGCATGACAGCGTGCTCCTGGAATATGCCCACCCGATCACTGGCGGCGCGACCATGCCGACCATCGGCTGCTGGATCCAAATGCTGCCGCCCGGCGAGAGCACCACTCCACATCGTCACACGAGCAGCACCATCTATCACGTCATGCAGGGCGAAGGCGCGACCTTTGCCGGAACCAAGAAAGGCGCCGGCAAAGAACTTCCCTGGGGCCCGCACGATTGCTTTTTCGTGCCGTCGTGGAACTGGCACCACTTCGAGAACCGCTCGAAGAAAGAGCCGGCGATTATTTTTTCGGTGACCGATCGGCCGGTGTTGGAAAGCGTGGGGTTGTTTCGAGAGGAAGCTGCGTAAAACGGCCTGGAGTGTTGGGATTGAAGGGATGATGGGGATTTAGCCCGCGTTAAGAAGAAAAGGCGGACACCCAGGTCCGCCTTTTCTTCTCGTTTCAGTTTTTCCGCTTTCCTGATTCCACTTTTATCTTCCTACGCTGGCCGCGCGCTCCGCGCCACCCGGCCCGGAAACGCGCCGGTGTGCTCGCCCTTTTCGATCAACGTTTGGCCATTGACCACCGTGTACTCGATGCCTTTAGCGAGTTGTTTGCGCCGCTTGGCGCCTCCAGGCAAGTCGTGGGCTTCACCGGGTTCCAAAGGCGCGATGGTCTTCGGATCAAAAATCATTATGTCTGCCGCCATGCCGGGGCGCAGCAGCCCGCGGTCGTAGATGCCAAACAGATTCGCAGGAATAAACGTCAGCTTGCTGATCGCCTGCTCCAGCGGCATGATCTGCTTCTCGCGCACCCAGTGGGACAGCAGGTAGGTCGAGTAGCTATAATCGGTGCGGAAGACCACGTGCGCGCCGCCGTCCGACTGACCAATGACAGTGTAGGGACTTGTTAGCAGCGCTTTCATCGCCGCTTCGTCGCTGTTCACTTCGCGCCGCTCAAACTCAGTCTCGAGTTTCTCTTCCAGCGCTAATTCAAGAAACGCATCGAGCACGTCTTTGTTCTGCTCCTTGGCGATCTGGGCGATGCTCTTGCCGACGAGGTGCTGGTTTTTCGCCAGCGCGGGTTTGAAAACGAACTGCAAATCCCAACGGCGGGTGAAGTCGCCGGCAAAGTTCGGATTGACCGGCGTTTCGACCGCTTCGAAGTGCAGCTTGGCGCGCGTTTCCGGATCGCGGAACGCCGCCATGCGCGCTTCCAGCGGCAGCAGCATGACGTTTTTCCAAGTTTTCATGGCATCGAAATGCTGTGCCGTCTTGAGCGTGTAGCGCAAATCGCCCGGCCGCGGCATGACGAATTGATAGGCCCGGTGGCCCTGGCGCATCAATTCGACCGTGCCGTCGAGCTGATTGCGCCAGCGGTCAGGAGCGATGGCGGCTTGTGTGATATTGCCGTAGAAAACCGGGCAGCGCGTCGACATGGCGACTTTAGTGCCAAGCTTGCGATCGCCGCCGCACTGGATGACGCCGCGGCCGACTTCGTCGAGGACGCCGGCGATTTCGACGATCTCTTCATCGGTGGCGAGATTGCTCGGCGCAAGCTTGCCATCCCAATCGAAATGACGCGGGTTGCGCTCGAAAGACAAGCCGATGGCGCCCGCTTCGATGCCTTCACGGACGATCGCTTTCATTTTGGCGATTTCTTCAGGAGTGGCTTGTCGTTCTTGTGAGGGTTCGCCCATAACGTAGCGGCGCACTGCGGAATGGCCGATCAGCGTCGCGACGTTCATCCCGAGCCGCTGGTCCAGGGTGTCCATGTACTGCGGGATGGTTTCCCAGGTCCATTTAACGCCCGCATTGATGGCCTCCAGCGGAATCGCTTCGACGTGGGACAAAACCCCGGCGAGGTTGGCTTGATCTTCCTTGTGCGCCGGCGCCAGAGCGAGCGAGCAGTTGCCGATCACGACTGTGGTTACGCCGTGATAACAGGAGTAGGTGCAGAGCGGGTCCCAAATCACCTGGGCGTCATAGTGAGTGTGGTTGTCGATGATGCCCGGCGCCACGGTTAAACCATCGGCATCAATCACCTGTTTGGCTGTGCCATTGGCGCGGCCGATCTCAACGATCTTGCCGCTGCTCACCCCAACATCGCCGCGATACCCGGGCAGCCCCGAACCGTCCACCACTGTGCCGTTCTTGATAAGTAGATCGTACGCCATCGTTCCTCCCGTAGGACTGAGACTCGCTATCGTTTTCTTTCTTTGGCGAGGGTAGTCGATGCCACCTGACCTGTCAACTGAGCGACGCCGCCATTGGTTGCGTATCGGCCGCGATGTCGAGTAGAAAACGCATATCGTATCTTGTTGCTGCCTGAGGGGAACGCCATGGCACGTATTCCACTCGTTGAAACCACAGAACAATTGAGCGCGGAGCATCACGCCGTCTATGACGGTATCGTCAAAAGCCGCGGCGCCGTGCGCGGCGTTTTCCCGGCCTTGCTCCACGTGCCGTCAATCGCCCATCACACCGCCGAGCTCGGCGCCTATGTGCGCTTCGAAGCAAAGCTCGACCAGCGCATCAAAGCGCTCGCCGTCTCCGTGACAGTTCGAGAGTTAGAGTGCCGCCACGAGTGGTCGGCCCAGGTGCGCAACGCCGAGCGCAACGGCTTGAGCCCGGCGACGATCAAAGCGATTTATCAGCGCAAGCCGCCCACCGAGTTTCCCGAAGAAGACGCGATGATCATCCGCTACGCGCATGAATTGCTGCGCAACCATCGGGTGAGCGAACCCACGTTTTCCGCAGTGCGTGACCGGCTCGGCGTCCAGTCCATCGTCGACCTTACCGCGACGATCGGTTACTACGCGATGATTTCCTGCAGTTTGAATGCGTTTGATTTGGTTTCGGACCCGGAACCGAAAGGGTTTGAACTTTGACCTGATACCCATTCGCAAAGCGTTGATTCTATGAGGGCCGCAATTATACTCTGTGACAATCCGGCCCTCAGAGCTTCCTGAATCACAATGCGCCTTCTCCGCTTCGCTATTCTCGCCATCGTCGCCACTACCTTCAGCGCCTGCGGCTCGACCTACATCGTGCGTTGCAAAGACGGCGACACGCTAGCCATCCAGGACTCGCTCTACTTCGGCACCGCGAAACCCAACGGCGTCGTTACACCCGACGACTGGTCGGGATTCCTGGAAAATACCGTCACACCGCGGTTTCCCCAAGGTCTCACGTCATCACGTGCCTCGGGCCAGTGGCGCGGCAGTGACGGCGAGATCGTCCGCGAAGATTCCCATGTCCTCTTGCTGCTACATCCCGACAATGCGGCCACTGAGCAGTCGATCCGCGAGGTGATCGATACTTACAAGAGCCAGTTTCAACAGGAAGCGGTGCTGCGCATACGGTCAGCCACCTGCGCGTCGTTTTGATATTCTTCCATCGACTCACAGGTACGAAGCGAAGACACACTCCACATGACGGCATGCGCCTTTCGCGACAATCGAAGAGTCTCTTTTCCGGGATTTATCTGGTTAAAACTAAGCCACACCCCGGATGGTAGCTCTTATCCGGTTCGCAAGTCGCGATCGAAGTTCACTTGGGGTTTTCCAAACAATATGACTAAACTGAGCGATATCGAAGTGAATATTCTCAAAGTCGTCTTCTCTACATGTCCAGATGACTTCGCGCCCTAGCCCCTTGGCGAACCCGGCTTCAAAATATACCCCACCTCGGTGTCCCGTAAAATCTGCGATCATGAACTGACACTTTCGAATCTCCACAATGATTTTATCGACGATGTTATCATTGTGCGGGAGCAAGTCGATTCGAACTGGTTCCATGCCGCAGTCTAACTTGACCGCAGGATAAACACCGTCGTCGTATGCGGCATTCATCGACTCGTCAAACCACATTGCTACAAAACATCGTCCAGGCGTGCCCCCAACAGGTTTCGCCTGTAATCGCTCCCACGCCTTCGGTCTCAGCGTGTAATCAAATCCCCCTGCATGCTTTATGAAGTCCAATTCAACCAAGTGCTGAAGCAAAAAATTTAATTCGGCTTCGGTTTGAGCATCTACCAAAGACAAATCCTTCCATGGAGTCACATTCGCTGGTTCACCAGGTTTCGACCGTCTCATGATCAGATCTAAAAGTTTCTCGGATTTTTCGACAAACGGCACATCCTCATGAGCCAACGCGAAAGTTCGCCAATTGTCCGCGGTCAACTGAACAGTCTCTCTCCGCAAATTGGCTTGCCTTATGTACGCTCTGAGAAACGGGAAAAGCTCTTTCGTTTCGTAGTCAGAGTCTTGGCCTTTCAAGACGGTGCGCGTTAACATGCCCGGAACGGAATACATCCCGCATCTATTGCAAGTTACATTGTAAGAATCTCTGCTGGGCTGGGGCTCAACCCTCGCATTGTCTCCACATAACGCACAAACTGAAATGTCATTCGGATAACTCATCGATGAGTTCTCTAACTCCGCTCAACTCCAAAGCGGCTAAATAGCTATAATCGATACAACCTCTCTGCATTCTTCCAAAGAACTCGCTCCCGGTCCGCTGCCGTTACCCCCTTGAAACAATGATCGATGGTTTCCTGCGTGCGCGGCCAGGTGGAGTTGGCGAGCGGCAAATTGCTCGACCACATAATATGATCGGCGCCGATGTAGTCGGTGAACGGCGCAATGGGATCGTACCAGGAGTTAAAAAAGCACTGGCGTTTAAACATCTGTGACGGGTTCAGATCGTACCCTTCGCGCGAGAGGCCGTCATGATCGAACTGGTGGTCGGCCCATTCCAAATAGAGCATGCCCCAACTGAGTGCGCTCTCGGCTAGCACGAAGCGCAGCTTCGGGTGACGGAGCAACACCCGTGAAAAAGAATAGAGCGAGATAACAAACACGCTCGACACCGGCTTGGTGGCGGCATCCATGGCGGCGGCCAACGTCGGTTTGACACTCGGCGGCAGCGGCGTTTGCAACTCCGGTGACGCACCCGCATGCAAACAGACCGGCACACTCAACTCTTCGCAGGCCGACCAGAACGGATCGTATTCCGGCCCGCTGACGTGAGGGACTTTGCGCAAATGCATCGGCAGCGATGGGAAAATCACGCCGCGATGGCCCTTGCCGACACCACGCTTTACCTCGGCGATCGCCGCTTCCACCGGCCAAATCGGCACCAGACACTGTGGAATAAAGCGCTCGCTCGTTTTCGCCCATTCGTCGATCAGCCAATCGTTGTAGGCCCGCACGCAGGCAAGCTCCAACTCAGAATCATCCAGCCGTCCAAAAGCTTCCCCGGCTAAACCTGCCACCGTCGGATAGAGAACCGAGTAGTCGATACCAGCCGAATCCATCGCCTTTAACCGTTCAGCGGGCGTGAATACTGGAGCCGGCACATCAGCCCAGCGCTTGGGATCTTCATTGCGATCGACCAGCAACGCTCCGGCCCGCGCCGCGCGGCCGTCAAGCAATACTTGACCATCGAGCAGCCACTGCTCGCCGCCATTTTTGCTAGCGACCAAACGCGGTGCCCGGTCGCGAAATTTTTTCTCGACGCGATCGGCCCAGAGATTCGGCACCTCCTGCACATGATCGTCGACACTGATGAAGCCATACTTCAAGTTCATGAAAGTTTTCCTCTAAGCCCCGGCGGGCGGGTTTCAAACCCGCCCCTACATCGGATCCGATTTTGCGCCTTTTGCGGTTAATTCTCCGCGGTCACTACGCCGGCAGTTTCGCGTCGATCTTGTACAACCGCACGGCGTTTTCGTACTGCATTTTACGCCGGTCCGCTTCCGGCACGCCCTCGAGCACCCGTTCGACCTCACGCCAAGAGTGCGGATAGTACGATGCTACATGCGGAAAGTCCGACTCCCACATGATGTTGTCGACGCCGATGTCGTCGCGCAGTTTGATCCCCTCGGCCTCGAACCAGAAATTCACATACATTTGCCGGCGCACGACTTCACTGGGACGGGTGATGATGCCTTCGGTCCAAAGATGACGGCTTTCCCATTCGTGATCGCAGGCGGCGATGACATAGTTCAAACTGCCAACACCGGCTTCAGGGAAAACCAAGATCAAGCCGGGAAATTTCTCGGTGATGCCGGGAAAAATAAACTGCGGCACAATCTGCGCTGGCGTCACCGCCGACGTTGCGGTCTGCGCCGAATGCGCCTGGCGCACCGAATAGCCATCCCATTTACGCACCGAAGCGCCGGCGCTTAGTCCGGCGGACCCGTGGAAATGCAATGGGAGCTGCAACTCCTGGCAAACTTCCCAAACCGGATTCCAAATGGGGTCTGTGATATGCGGCAATCCCTTGGGCATCTGGCCGTGGAGATTGATACCGCGGTGACCGTTCGCCGCCGCGCGCTCAAATTCTTTCTTAATCGCTTGAGGCGAGCTCAGGTACGGCACCGCGGCCAGCGGCACATAGCGGTCGCTCGCGCGCTTCCAATCAGAAAGTATGTCGTTATAGGCCTGCACCACCTCTAACTCATAGTGAGCGTCGCCGGGCTCATAAAAAGTTCCGCCGGGCGGATTTGGGAACAGCACCTCGGCATCCACCCCGTCGGCATCGAGCGCAGGCAATCTGGCGATAGGGTCGTGATAGGCAGCGGGTATTTCAGCGTAGCGCTTCGGATAGGTCGGAAACGGGCCGGTCATCAACACCGGGCAGTTCCCGACGTCGCCGTGGCGCGGCTCGCCATAGACCGACCAGCGGTCGATCTTCTCCCCTTTAGACTCCACCTCGACAATCTGCGGAATCTTGTCACCCCACTTCACCTTCGACATGCGCTCGACAAAATCGTTGCGATCGAACCCGCAGTGGGAATCAGCGCTGATCAGTTTGTGTTTGATTTCCATCGGTCCTCCGAAAGACAAGCTAAATTTCACAAATAAACTGCGTCGACATTCTTTGCAATATAAGATAGGAAGCTCGCATCATCGAAATAGACAAGGGGCGCCGGTCATGAAGAGCGATCTTACCCTAGTAGTGTTGGCCATCCTAACCATCGCCGCGGCTATGGCACCGCGCTTTGGATTTAGCCAGACGCCCTATTATCAGGGCAAGACCATTCTCATTGTCGCTGGTACCGCGCCCGGCGGCATCGGCGACAACCGGGTTAAGTCGATGGTGCCATTTCTGAAAAAATACATCCCGGGCAATCCGTCGATCCTCGTGCAATACATGGACGGCGGCGGCGGCCGCCAGGTGGGCAATCATATGGCGAAAGTCGCCAAACCTGACGGGCTTACCATCGGCGCCTTTAGCAGCAGCGTGATCGGCCTCGGCATCTTGCGCGAAAACGGTGTGCTCTTTGATATCGATAAATTTCACTACGTCGGCTCACCGGATAGCTCCAGCCACAACGTTTATTACACGCGTAGAGAACTCGGCCTGAACAACCTGGAAAAACTAAAGTCCGCCACCGGCATCCGCGTCGGCGCGCGCACCGTCGGACACAGCGCCTATGTCGCCGCTCGATTATTTACCTACTTTCTCGATTTGAAGGACCCGAAATTCATCCCAGGCTACTCCGCACCCGAATTGGATGCCGCGTTGCTGCGCGCCGAAGTCGACGCTCGGGCCAACACGGCGACCTCAGTGATGCAGCGCAATCCCGATTGGGTGGAGAAGGGTCTCATGGACTTTCACGCGATTCTCGAAGTTCCGAAGGGCTTCAAGTTTCCCCGTTTCAGCCACTTGCCCGAACTTGAGAGCTTCGTGAAGTCCGAAAAAGAAAAGAGGCTGCTCGCGCTGGCGCGCATCTTTCGCCTAACCGGCTCACCCTACGTGCTCGCACCAGGCACGCCAAGAGATCGCGTCACGATCGTCGAGCAAGCGATGCGCAAGACTTTCAAAGACCCGGAGTTTCTCGCCGAGCACCGCAAGGTGGTCGCTGAAGAAGCCAGCCCGATGATGGCTGACGAATTGACCAAAGCGATTCGCGAGACACCGCGCGACGCCGAGTCCATTGATTTTTACAAGCTATTCTCCGGCCCGGCACCGCTGCCGCCGCGCTAGCCCCTACCTGGGCAGGCACCGGCGCCTGCCCCTACAAAACCATCGATCGGAAATGCATGGGCTTAGCCTTTGCCCATCTTCCCCAACAACTCGCCCCACTTGGCCTGGAGCTTCTTGCGACCATCGTTCCTCCAGACACTATTAATCCGTCGCGGAGAGCAGTTGACGGCAAAAGCCCTGGCAAATCGCGTCACGGAGTTGCAAAGAGATGACACGACTCGGTGGCGAGGTACTCCTTTGTTTCAAGCGCAATCGATGATAGGTGAAACACATTATTCAGACGGAGGATCATTCGATGGCGGAACAAGCGAAAATCGTTACAGGTCTCGGCAAAGCAGAGCTTCATCGCATTCTCGTGCGCGGCTACGATTTGAACAAAGAATTGGTCGGCAAGATCAGCTTTACCGATATGTGCTCGCTCATGCTGCGCGGGCGTATGCCGACGGCGAACGAAGCGAAAATGCTTGACGCCTTGTTGGTCATCCTGGTCGAGCATGGCATGGTCTCCCATGTGGTCGCTGCGCGCTTGATCTACCACTGCGCGCCGGAAGCGATTCAAGCTGCAGTGGCTGCAGCTCTCTGTGGCGCCGGCAGCGTGCATCTTGGCTCTTCCGAATGGTCGGCAAAGATGCTGCTCGACGCCTTGCCGCGGGATACGAGAAATCCTGAATACGATGAGATTGCGACTAAGATTATCGATGACTACACGCTGCGCAAGCAGCGCATGCCCGGTATCGGTCACCGGACCCACGCCGAGGGCGATCCACGTGCCGAGACGTTGTTCAACATCGCCAAGGACACTGGCGTTTACGGCAAATACTGCGAGTTGATTCAGTGCCTCTCGAAGCTTTCCACCGAACGGCGCAAACGGTTGATCCCGGTCAATGTCACGGGAGCGATCGCGGCGATCGCCCTCGACATGGGCTTCTCATGGCAAATTACCAAAGCCTTCGCCTTGATCGGTCGCACGCTGGGCGCCATCGGCCACATCGCCGAGGAAATCGAAAATCCCATGGCAACCCAGATCGACGCTGCGATTAAACAGGCGATTGTCTACGAACCGAAGCGGACGTAATCCAATTGTCTCTCGCAAAGGTGCAAACTGGGGGCGTATTGTATTGGGGCGCGATTCATCGCGCTCCTTACTCACGCCTCGTGCCTTCCTCCGCTGCCTACTTCACTTCCCCCGGAAACAACTTCGAAGCGAAATCCCGGTTGATCGCCTGAATGAACGAATTGTCGTAAAACCGTTTCGGATCGGCGTCCTTACCTTTTCCATCGGGCGTGTTCTCCAACACGATGCGAATCGCCGCCGGGTCGATGGTCAGGTCCTTGTTCCACACCCGCAGGCCTTGCTGATAGTTGTCGGCGAGAATCTTGGGATCCGTGACTTTGGAATACTTCGACTCGAGCTTGCTAGCATATTCCTCATCGTCGATCGCCCGCTTGACCCCTTCGAGCAATCCCATCAGAAAGGCTCTCACCGTGTTGGGATTCTTCTGTGTAAACTCGCGCGTCACCGCCGTCCCAGGGCCGATGATCTTCAAGCCTTCTTTGTAGTAATCGATGATGATTGGGTAGCCTTTCTGCTTGGCCAGATCGGTCTGCGGCGGCGTGTTGATCATGCCGTCGGCATGGTTCAGCGTGAAGGATTGAAACGCCTGCGCCGGCGTGCCGTGAAACATCAGTTTGATGTCCCTGGGAATCTCCATGCCGCTCTTCCGAGCCGACATACGCATGGCGATATCGCCAAAGGCCCCAGGTGACGTAGTCGCAACAGTCTTGCCGCGCAAGTTTTCTAAACTGGTGATGCCCCTTTGCCCGAACAATATGAGGGAGCTTTTGTCGACGCCGGCGGCAACGTAAATGATATCGGCGCCGGCCAAAGCCGCCATCATCGCCGCCGAGCCGCCTTGATAGATATCGATCTTGCCGGAAATCAGCCCTTGGACAGCCACACTAGCGCTCACCGCGCTGATGTTCACGGTAACGCCGTACTTGGCGAAATAGCCTGCTTCGTGGGCGATCAACAGCGGCATCGTCGTGTGGGCGAATGCGGCGACGGCGATGTCGAGAGTTTTCTTTTCCGGCCTGCCAGCGCTTTGCTGGGCATATCCTAGCGAAAACACCGAAAAACAGACGGCGAAAAATGCTAGCGCCGAAAATATTTTAACCATGAGCGCAACGGCCTCCTTGCACCGGGAGCGTGGTTCAATTTTTCCAAAGCGTGATGCCGATCATATCCAAGTGGAGCACAACGTAAACCAATGCCGACAGGAAACACAAGACAAGATACGCCCAGTGGATCCAATTGACCGCTTGGCGGCGCTCGCTGCGCGCGGTCGCGTGCCGGGATAGCAAACCCAGCGCTTGTTGGCGCAGCGCCGGCATGGCGAGCAAGTCGGCGAGCACGTTGTAACCGTCCATTTCAAGGAAGTTAAACGGGTAAAGATTGAGCAGCGCCCCTTCCCACAGCACGATGCCAATCGCAAACAATAGGCTTTGGCCGACGCCGGGCGGCGCATAGTACGCTCCTAAGAACGCCGCGCTGCCGGCGACGACTTCGACCAGCGGCCCGGCCAAGTCAACGACGATGCGAGCTTTGCGGCTGGCCATGAAGATATCGGTGACGTCGGCATAAAAAGTCGGCAGCACGCCTTGCAGCAAAAAGAAGCCGATCTCGCGCACGCGCCGTCCGTAAGCCTTGCACGCAAGCGCGTGAACCGAGACGTGCAGCACTGAGACCAGGAGCAGAGTCGCCGCGATCGTCCCGGCGCTGAGCCACGGCGCGCCCACCAGACGAGCCGAGATGGTTTTCGCCTCGCGCCACAAATGGCTCGCAGCCATCATGGCGGCAATCGTGAGCGCGATGATCGCGCCCAAGGCAAACCAATTGAACAGCAAAAAACCGCCGCCGCGGTAAACCGCCGCGCAATAGCGATCGGCGCTCGACAGCCGAAACGATAGCCGCTGCCAGCGCCGCGCCAGCTGCTTCAGCGCGGTGAACCAACCGCCGCGCTCAAAGCCGGCGCCCCGCGTGCGCAGATCGCGCTCGCCAAAGTCCTCGATCAATCCGGCATTGTGCAGCTTGCCGATGAACTGACCGATAATCGCGTAGTCGAAGGCGCCGAAGCGATGGTGAAAGCCGCGCCCGATCTCGCTCAAAGAGTGCGCGCCGTCGAACTGCAGCCAAAGGAAATATTCTCGCTCGTTGAGCAGGAGATAACGGTCGCGGCGGGTACTGCGCAGGACAAAATTCTCCTTGCCATCGGCACCGCGCGGCTGCGGCCGCAGCTCCCAATCCGCGGGCGGCAAACGCTTGGGGCGAAACTGCAGGTAGACTTGGCTGCTGTCAATCTCGAGGGTTTTGAAGGCGCCGCTTTCGCGATTGCGCGTGAGAAATTCGAGCTTGGCGGGTTCGGCCATGGCAGCGTCAAGTGGAGCGGCGGCCGAAGGAAGATGCGTCGTCGGACGGCGAGAAACCGGTGGCTTCCAAGCCCCAACGCACCGCTTCTCGCGCCTGCTCGTTAGTTGCGCGCAGGCGCTGAATAAACACAGTTACCAACCGATAACAAATGCGCGCACCTATCTCAGGCCGATCGTTGATCAGCGAGTGAAACACATCGCGGTCAAGTTTCCACAATACGGCATCGGCCTCACAGTAGACCGATGCCGAGCGCGGCTCAGCATCGAACAGCCCCATCTCGCCAAAAAAATCGGCGGGGTTAAAGCGCGTCAGCACGATATCGGTCTCGCCGCTGACATATTTGCTGGCTGCCAAGCGGCCCTGCTCGACCACGTAGAGGGCATCAGGTCTATCCAACTCGCGAAAGACCGCCTCGCCCGCCTTGAATCGTTTGATCACGAGCAGCGGCACCAACGCTTCGAGCGTGTCGCGTTCCAAATCCTGAGACAGAGAGACGGTGCGCAGAAAATCGCCAGCGTTGGACATCGGATTTACCGGGAGCCACCCATGCAGTTCAGCATACAAACCAATAAGCTGCGGGGAATTCTAGACCAAATCAACCACCCCAACGTCAATAATCGCGCCGAGCCTAACACGGACGCACGCCCGAGACCACAATGCCACACCCGTAGCAGCGCGAAGCAAAGTCGCAATCCGCCTTCCAACGACAGGCAAAGTAAGTTACTAAAGCACTAGGTAGAGGTTCCCGCCCGTACGTGAATTGGCGAAAGATGCATCACGGAGGATCGAGGCGGGGGCGCAGAGGGGTTAGTGTCTCTTTTATGAGCTCTCTGCGCTCCGCGTCTCCAACTGGATATGAGCCATCGATTCACGCGGAAAGTGTTTTGCCACTATCGGCCTTGGCGCTGGCAGTCAGCGCACTAGGTTTGATATTGGAAGTCTTGCTGCGGTTTCTGCCGGTGCTGGATTACACCTATCCGATGCCGGTAAACGAGCAAAACCCCGTGGCTCGTAACCTGCCCAATCGCAATCTCACCTATTCAGCCGGATGGCGCTTG
Organism: Deltaproteobacteria bacterium; assembly: GCA_016874755.1. Lineage (NCBI taxonomy): Bacteria > Pseudomonadati > Myxococcota > Myxococcia > Deltaproteobacteria bacterium. The sequence goes on from VGTH01000046.1 coordinate 37,395, forward strand.
GAGAACCACAACAAGGTTCGCGTCAACAACGACGGCTTCATTAACGACCAAGACTATTATGAGCATGCGCTGCTGCCGCTGGTGGCCGTCGTCGGCGACTCTTACATTGAAGCATTGATGGTGCCTTTCGCGCAAACCCTGCAAGGCCGGCTGGCCGACACCTTGCGCGCGAAGTTGCGGGTCTACAGTTTTGGCTTTTCCGGAGCACCGCTGAGCCAGTACCTCGTCTGGGCGCGCTACGCTAGCGAGAAATACAAAAATGACTTTCTCATCATCAATGTGGTGGCCAACGATTTCAACGAGAGCCTGCTCAAATACAAAAACCGAGCTGGCGCCAGTTACTATGCTCCCGACGACAATGGTAACCTACGTTTAACCCGCCTCGACTATACCTCGACGCGCTATCGCTTGGCTTTCAAGAGCGCTTTAGTGCGCTACCTGCTCTTGAATCTTGGCGTGGCGGAGATTCGGCAGAGGATTCATGCGTTTTGGGCAGCGCCCTCCGACTACGTCGGCAACACCTTGGCCGTGGTTTCCGCCGACGTGATCGAGGATTCGACGCGCGCCATCGATGCTTTTTTTCGCGACCTGCCAACCTACAGCGGACTGCCAAAGCAGCGTGTGCTCTTGCTGGTCGACGCCATGCGGCCGCAAATTTATGACCCCATCGCACTCCGCGATGCTGAGACATCGTACTATGGGCAAATGCGGCGGGAGTTCATCAGCAAGGGCTTAAGCGCCGGATATGCGGTTGTCGATCTTCAACCCATGTTCATCGAGCATTTCGCCCGTGAATCACAGCGGTTCGAATATCCAAACGACGGGCATTGGAATCCCATCGGCCATGGCGTTGCGGCCACTGCGGTTGCACAATCCTCTGTATTCAAAGACTTCCAGATTGACATTGGCAGCTGAAACGTCGAGAACCGTCAGGTTCTCATCTCTTTACAATTTGCCCCGGTCCCGGATCTTTCATCTCAGCTCCGGGGTTTTTTCATGAACCGGCTATTTTTGGAAGGCGGCTTTGAGCATCGGTTCGAGCTCGCCGCGCTGATGCAACTCATGGAGTATGTCACAGCCGCCGACGAACTTGCCGTCGATATAAATTTGCGGAATCGTCGGCCAATTGGAGTAGCGCTTGATGCCCTCGCGCACCGCCGGGTCGGCCAGCACATCTTCGCTGGCGAAGGGAAAGCCGTAGGATTTGAGGATTTCCACCGTGTGCGCCGAAAAGCCGCACTGCGGAAAATCCGGCGTTCCCTTCATGTAGAGCATCACTTTGTTGTTTTTGACCTTGTCGTCGATCTTGGAAAAGACTTCTTCAGCCATAATTATCTATCTCCTTGGTTAGGCGCCCAATTTTTCCCACTGCACTGGACTATAGGTCTTTAACGCTAGCGCATGGATGCGCTGGTCCGCCAACGGCTCTTTCAGCGCGTCGTTCACCATCCGATGCTGTTCGAGCAAGCCCTTGCCGTCAAAGGCCGGCGAAACGATGATCAACTGCCAATGATCGCCGCCACCGGTGAGGTCCTGGGTTTCGATCAATTGCACCGGCAGGCTCTTGCCGACGATCTGTTTTATCTCTTCAGGTGTAATCCCCATGGCAAAACCTTACCGGCAAGCGGGTCACGGTTCAAGGATCGGGTGCCGCCGCGCGAATTGCGCGCCAGACTCTGAGAACGCTGAACGACTATCCCTCGGGCCCGAGGAAATCGGGGCGAACCATGCGTAGCATGGCGCGCATGTCGGCGCGCAGTTCATCGAGTGTCGGCCGGCCAAGATACCAATAGCCGTTGTATAGATTATGAATCGTTAGATCGGGCAGCAGCGAAAACGTGTGCGGCATGGCGGTCACACCCTGCGTCTTCGAGGTTTCCGTCATGTCGAGCAGGGTGACGACTTTGCGATCTTGATCGCTCAAGAACGGGTATTTGGCACCCAGTCCGGTGCGAAAGGCGTCGTTGACGATCGGCGCATCGACGCTGCATACCGCTAGTTTGCAATAGTTCACCGCCAGCTCTTCTTGAAGTTCAACGTAGTGGCGCAACTGCACCTGGCATTTCCCTCACCAGTAGCCACGATAAAATGTCAGGATAAAGGGGAATTTCCCCACTAATGAAGACAGCTTGACCGCCTGTCCATCCTGATCCGGCAGCTCAATGTCAGGGAACTTCTGGCCGATTTTCAGGTTCATCGTCGCACCTCCGTGTCGATTATTTGCCTGGAGGAAAAACTACTGGTAGCGCCGGCCAAGCTCAGTGAAGAAACCGTCTTTCTCCAATTGCTGCAGCAAGCTTAGGTCGACGAACTGTTCCGGCTTAGCGTTTTTTGCCTGCGCAATGGTCGGCGCCACCTCGTCGAGCAAATACTGGATGCCTTTCAAGGTGGGATAGGGCCGCTTGGATACGCGCTTGACGAACCACTCGTAGGTCGCATCGAGCACGTCCGGCTCATTGGTGCGCATGTACTTGGCGGCGATGCGCCTGGACTCCTCTTTATTCTTGCCGATAAAGTGAATCGCCTCGACATAGGAACGGAGCGCGCTCAGCGCCGTGGCGCGCTGACTCTTGATAAAGCCGCGCGAGGTGGCAAAGCCATTGCCCTGCACTTCGATGCCCAGCTCGAGCATGTCGAAGACTTCGACCAACCCTTGACGCCGCGCCCGCGGCGTTTCCGATGGCGTAAGAATCGTGGCGTCGATGCGCCCGGTATCGACCGCCGCCAACCGTTCCATCGTCGGCCCCGCCACCACCAGCGCAACATCCTTGGTCGGTTCAAGACTAAACCGCTTCAGCAATATCAGCGCAGCATTGTGGGATGCCGAGCCGAAGCCGCTGACACCGAGCCGCTTGCCTTTGAGCTGTTCGACCCGGCTCATGCCAGGTTTGGCCACCACCGAATAGTTGTAGGAAGACTCCGACGACGCGATCAGCACGACGTCGTGGCCCTGTAGTCCCGCTTGGACGACCGTGCCGATGTTGACAATCGGCGGATCGCCGGCCACCAGTGCCTGGGTCGCCATCTGACCGCCGCGAAAAAAGATCACTTCGGCATCAAGGCCATGGCGGCGAAAAATGCCGGCGTCCTTGGCGATCCAGATATGAATTTGATTATAGGAGATGGCCGGATAGCCTATCTTGATCTTCTTCAGCTCCTGCGCCTCCGTAACGGCGCACAACAGCCACAGAGCAAGGAATGGGACGGCGATCAACAAATGCTTCATTTTTTGTTTTTAGTTGGTGGATTTTGCGGCGCGTTGCTGGGAACGTCTGGAACGCCAAAGGGGCTGCTTATGAACGCTGAAGTATCGACTTTTTCGCCACCGCCTTTCCTTTCCAACGCACCCATGCGTTTTTCGAGCGCTTCGATGCGGGTTTGGGTGCGTGAGAGCTGACGTTCAACGATTTCCACCACCGAAGCAGTCGTCCCCCAAGTGCTGTACCCAATCAGCACACCTAAGCCGACGGCAAGCAGCACGCTCGCGACCATGAGGAGATAGGGAACTCTCCTCTCCACGCTCTTTCGTTTTCGCCACGGCATAGTTTGTCCGATCTCTACCCGGATTAGCCCTCCAGGTCAATTCTTGGCGACCGGGCTTCCAACGACCTGCCGTGAACGCCCGCCGCTTTGTCTGAGGCCAAATAAACGAAGATTTCGCCAAGGGTTTCCGGCATCGGCAGGGTCAGCGGGTCTTCGTCGGGGTACGCGGCGGCGCGCATGGCGGTGCGCGTGGCGCCCGGGTTGACCACATTCACCCGAACGCCGCTGCCCTTGAGCTCATCAGCCAACACTTGCGAAAAGCCTTCGACGCCAAATTTGGAAACCGCGTAGGCGCCCCAACGGGCCTTGCCCGTGCGTCCGACGCCGGAGCTAAGGTTGATAATCGAGCCCTGCCGCCGTGCCAGCATCGATCCCATAACCTCCCGGGTCATCAAAAATAACCCGGTGAGGTTGACGTCGATCACCTGCTGCCAAGCGCGCTCGGGATATTCGGCGATTGGCACGCGCGGCCCGAGGATGCTCGCATTGTTCACCAAAACATCGACGGCGCCAAAGCGCACCTGCGCGGCCGCGACGATGCGCTGCACGTCGGCGATTTGGCTGATGTCACCCGCCGCGCCGTCAATCTCACCGCCCACGCCACGGATCTCATCGATGGCTGACGCGAGATCATGAGGCCCGCGCGCGCAGATAAACACCCGCGCGCCTGCTTCGACATAGCGGCGCGCAATCGCTTTGCCAATGCCGCGGCTGGCGCCGGTTAACAACGCCACCTTGCCTTTTAAACGCTCGATATCTTCGTTCGCCATAGTAGACCTGCTATAACAATTTAACTCACACTTCCCGACTCATGAAAACCTATCAACGCCTTTTTGTTTTTGCATTGGCGGCTCTGGCTTTGACGGCTTTGCTCAGCCCCTGGGCGGCGTTTTTTTGGCACTGGTTCGGCAGCTCCTACTTCGGTGTTTCCTATGAGGCATACCCCTACTCACGGATATTCAACCGGTTCTTCATGATCTCCGGAATTGTCTTGTTCATCGTCTTCCGCCGTTGGCTGAGGCTCGGTCCGGCCACCGAGTTGGGCCTCCTACCGCGCGACCATGCCGGCGCCACTGTGGGAAAAGGCACGCTGCTCGCCTTGGTTTCGATGATTTTGTTGGCCGCCGCCATGACTTTGAACGACACCTACACTCCCGGCTTGCGCCACAACTGGTCGGTGATCCTTTCTCGCTGCGCCAACGCCCTGTTGGCAGCCGCGGGCGCCAGCTTCTTTGAGGAATTTTTTTTTCGCGGCATCGTTTTCAAGGGCCTGCGCCACGATCTCGGTCTGTTGCCGGGCTATCTAGCGGCCAACTTGTTTTTTGCTGCGGTTCATTTCGTGCAACCCGCCGACGATGCGCCTTTGACCGAGCTCGACCCCTGGGCTGGCTTTGTTCATTTAGCGGCGTCCTTCCGACCATTTCTCGATATCGGTACCCTGTTTCCGGGATTGCTCGGCCTGTTTCTCATCGGCGTGATTCTCTGCTACGCCTTCGAGCGCACTGGCACTTTGTATCTTGCCATGGGGCTGCACGCCGGCTGGATTATTGGCATCAAAACCATCGGTGTCTTCGGCCGCTTTCGCCGCGAAGATTTGGGTTGGCTCTTCGGCTCCACCGACCCTAAAATCGTCAGCGGCGTCGCCACCTGGATCGGCATAGTGCTAGTGGGTTTGGCGGTGCACTGGCTCACCCGCGCCGGCCCGCTCCGCCATGCCCGTCCGCTGCGCGCAACAGGGGCATAACCCGCTCGGCAATACTCTTCGCCGCCACAGGCGGCGAAGAGAACGCAGATGATCAGTGTGCGTACCGCCGCACCGAGCGCCGCGGCAGAGCTGCATGGCATCCGAAAAACTCCCGGTTCAGGCCGTCAACAGATCAGTTAGTTGTTGCAGCGATGGCAATTCTTCCATGGCGCGCGCGCAACCGATGATCCGCTCGATCTTGTCCGCCGGCAAAACCAGCCCGGCGTTGGCGCGAAACTTGGCCTCGATCTCACTCGGCGGCAGCGGATCTTCCAGGCCGCCGCGCGGGTGCGGCTGATTCTGTTCGAGCACACGGCCGTCATTCAAAAACAGTTTCACATGGCCGGAGAAATGGCGCGGATAGTCGATGGTCGGATCGAGCACGTAGCGAACTTTTTTGGCTAACCCCAGTAGAGCCGGGTCGTGGATCGCCTCATCTGAGAACTCTTCCAGGCCGGCTTTGCCGCGGATCAGCATGACGGCGATGCTAAACGGCAGGCTAAATTTGGCGCCGTAGGAGCTCACCGGCGCTTGCTTATCCGCCAGCGGTTCCCACAGCCGATGCACCGGTCCCTCGGCGGTGCGGCAGATAACTTCTTTGATCGCTTCGGGTGCCGGCGCATGCGTTTGCTTAATCTTCAGAGCGCAATCCATGTACGGATGGGAGATCGAGCCGCAGGGGTACGACTTGAATGCGAGCTTGGGGATTTCCCATTCGTTGCCCAGCTCAGTAAGCTTTTCAAAGCGATAGTCGTTCTCACCGCCGAAGGCACGGTAAAAACCGTGGGTGCCGTCAAAGACTTTTGCCGGACCACGAAAGCCCTGGCGCGCCAGCAGTGTCGCGACGATACCGCCATGGGACGACCAACCGGGATGCAAGCGTTTGGTCCAGGTGCCGTCGGCAAGATATTCGATGATGCCCGAGCTTTGGCTGCCGCACAGACCGAAAGCATCGCTCCACTGTGCACTAGTCAAGCCGTAGAGCTTGCCAGCCGCCGCGGCGGCGCCGAAGGTCGAGCAGAGCGCGGTCGGATGAAAGCCGCGCGCATGAAATTTTCCCGGCGCCACCAGACCAACTTTGCACATGACCTCCGTGCCGGCGATGGCCGCTTCCAAGACGGCTTTGCCGCTCGCGCCGGCTTCCTCACCCACAGCCAACGCCGTCATCCAGGCGCACGAACCGGTGTGAACGATCGCTTCCTCGAGAGTGTCGTCGTAGTCGAGTCCGTGCGCCAAGGTGCCGTTGGCGATCACCGCGTTGGCCGGCGCCACTTTTGTCGCGGAGCCAATGATCCGGCTCAGCGCAGGGCCGCCCAGTTGTTTTGCCACCGCAGTGACCATGGCGCCGAAATCCATGGTGGCTGACGCCAGCGCCACCCCCACAGTATCGAGCAACACTAGCTTGGCTTTGTCCACGACAGCGGACGGCACAGCGTCGAGTGTGAGACCGCTCGCAAAGCGGCCGATGGTTTCGGAATAATTTGCCACGTTCTTTGCTCCAGCACAGGTTCTAGGACTGTCGTAGCATTGGCATTATTAGCCAGCGTCATTCATACTGTTGCGCAACATCGCACGGAACTCTGGCTCGCTCAACAGAGCCGCGCCTAGATTGGAACCTTCGCATGGACTGGCAAAACGTGATTGTCGCCCCGCTCTCTTTGGCTGCCGGCATCTTGGTGCTGCTCGCTGCGTTGGTGGCTTTTTTTGTGGGTCACCGGAAAGCTCGAAGGCTACGATCCGGTCAACGAAATGATGTTCCGCGACAACGCCGCGCTCGGCGTGCGCTACGCGCTGTTCACCATCGCGGTCATCTTGACGTTGCTGGGAATCTTTAGCCGCGCCCAGGGGGACTCCGGCTTTGTCGACTTTGTCGAGCATGCGGCGCTGTCCGTCGTCTTGATCTATCTTTCACGGCTCTTGAACGAATGGTTCATTCTTTATCACTTCAGCAACAATCGCGAAGTGATCGATGAGAAAAACGTTGCGGTGGCCTTGGTCGAAGGCGCGACCTATCTGGCGAGCGCCTACGTGATCGCCGGGGCGTTCTTAGATTGGGAAAACGGTCTGTGGCTGGCGGCACTTTGGTTTGTGATCGGCCAACTGCTGCTCATCGTGCTGGCGTTCGTCTACCGCCTGGTCGCTCGCGGCACGGACGAGCAGCTCGATCAACAAAACCTCGCCGTCGGTGTATCGCTGGGCGGTTTTCTGCTGTCGGGAGGCATCGTCTGCGGCGCGGTCATCAGCGGGCCATCGCGCGGCTGGCAGCAGGACCTGACCGTGGTGCTCGTGTATCTGGCGGTTTGGCTGGTGCTGGTGTTGTTCGCCCATTGGATCTCCGAGCGGGTGACGTTTCGCTCTTCGCAACTAAGCGACGAGGTGATGATACAACGCAACATCGCCGCGGCGCTGTTCAAAGCGGTTTTGTTCGTCGCCGTCACGTTGGGCTACACCCACGGATAGCGCAATGAAAAAATCCGCGCGCGTCACTCTAGTACTGGTTTCGTCGCTCGCCGCCACCTTCATGAACGGCTGCGGCGGCAGCGACGACGGCGGCGATTGGGTCGAAGCCAAGCGCTGCGTCGACAACCACGACGTTGTCGTTGAGGACCGCTTGTGTGAGCAGCCGGCAGAGCAGCGCGGCTCCCATTCAACAGCCCATCACGTGTATCGCTACTATTATGGCGGCGGCGGCTACCATCCCGGCGACCTCGCCTACGGCGGCGGCCACATACCGCGCCAGGGAACCAACTATATTAACTCAAGCCGGGTGCCGCGCGGGGGCTTCGGCTCCACAGGCAAAGCCTTCGTCAGCCGCGGCGGCAGCATCTCCAGCTAGTCTTTTCGAGCTGAGACGATGAAAAGAGTATCCACGGCGCCCCGCCCAGATTGGCAACAAAAGGTCGAAGCTCTGGGCCTGATCTATCATCACACCGGTGACCAGCCCTATTGGAACGAGGCGGCCTATTATTCGTTCGAAACCAAAGAAATCGATCGCATCGAATTAGCGACTAACGAGCTGCATGAAATGTGCTTGCAAGCGGCGCAGCACATCATCGACAAAAATCGCTTTGACGAGTTGGCCATCCCGCCGCAAGCGGTGCCGATCATCAAGCAAGCCTGGGAAGACGAACCGCCGGCGCTCTACGGCCGCTTCGATCTCGCCTACGACGGCGATCACTTAAAACTGCTCGAGTACAACGCCGACACACCGACGGCCCTGCTCGAAGCCGCGGTGGTCCAGTGGCACTGGCTTGAAGAGCGTTTTCCAGGCGCCGATCAATTCAACTCGATCCATGAAAAATTGTTGGCCAAATGGCAGGAGCTAAGAGCCGTTGTCAATAGGTGTGTAAAAAGATACTAGGCGGCGACCCTCATCTCTTTGCCATTGTCATACTTCGTCCCGCGCGCTACTTTTCCGACAAGCTGTGGTGCGTTCAGTTTGCGGAAGCTCTT
>VGTH01000047.1 GCA_016874755.1 Deltaproteobacteria bacterium
GCTGACCAGTCGCCGGGTCACCCGCTCGATTATACCGCCCCAAACTGCCGCCCAGCATCCGCGTCTACGTATGTGCCGTTGACCGTCGGTGCGGAACCTTAGAGCGGAGTTATGGACGATGCCAACGTGTATGGCTTGGCCTCGATGAGTATGCTAAGAAACTCCGACTCTTGGTCTGTGTTAGGAGTGTGGGAATGCTAAAGCTCGTTGTTATCGGCTTACTATTTCTGTGCCTTTCATCGGTAGACGCGACGGCCCAAACCAAGCGCATCGCCGTCGCCTACAGCGCGGTCAGCGCGACACAATCTTCGTTCTTCGTCACCAAAGAGGCTGGCCTGTTTGAAAAGCATGGCCTCTACGTCGATCCGGTTTACGTCGCCAGCGGCACCAAGGTCGCCCAAGCGGTCATCGCCGGTGAGTTTCCCGTCGCTCTGGCCGGCGGCACCGTGGTCAACGCGACGTTAGCGGGCGGTGATATCGTCATCATCGGCGGCTTGGTCAACGTGCCGTCGTTCTACGTTTACGTTCATCCGTCGATCAAACGCCCTGAAGATCTCAAAGGCAAAGCCATCGGCATCACCACCTACGGTTCGTCCACGGATTTCTCAATCCGCTATTTGATCAAGAAATGGGGCATGGAGCCCGAACGAGATATCAAAGTCTTGCAAATGGGTGGGCAGCCGCAGATCGTCGCCGCCATGATCGGCGGCAGCGTGCAAGGCGGCGTGTTGTCATCGCCGTCCAACTACCGCGCTGCGAAGGCGGGATTTAGCCTGCTAACGGATTTCAAAAAAGTTGGCCTCGACTACCCAACGGTCAGCATCGTCTCGACGCGCTCGTTCATCAAGAAAGATCCGCAAACGGTGCGCCGCTTCATGATGGCCTACAGCGAAGGCGTCGAGCGGCTCTATCGCGACAAAGAGTTCACCATGAAAGTCATCGGCAAATACACCAAGACCGATGACCGTGAAGGCTTGGAGTCCGGCTACGCGTTTGCGACCACGTTCATCGAACGCCCGCCGCGCCTGCCCTACAAAGCCGTCGAAACCATCCTGGCGCAAATCGGCGAAAAGGATCCCAAAGCCCGCGAAGCGAAACCGGAAGAATTCATCGACGCGACTTTTTACAACGAAATGGAAAAAAGCGGCTTCTTCAAGAGCATCGCTCGCTAAGTTTAGGTCACAGGAGTACGAAGTGAGATTAATTATTTTGACTATTACTTTTGCGTTTTTTGCGTCTTTTGCGGCCACTCCTCCGACTCCACTCTACGCCGGCGAAGCCGGCCTGACCACCATTCGCTACGCCGTCAGCGGCCGCACCGCCGCCGACTGGCCGGTGCAGGCAGCGAAAGAGAAGAAGTTTTTCCACAAACACGGGCTTTTCCTAGAGGAGATCATCATTCCCGGAGGGCCGAACACTGTCCGCGCCGTCATTAGCGGCACTGTGCCGTTGGGCCGGATTAATCCGGACCGGATCATCGAAGCCGCCGAAAAAGGCGCCAAGGCCAAAGTCATCTCCGGCGATCTGCAAAAGCTGCCCTACGATTTTATGGCGCGCAGCGAAATCAAAACCGGCGCAGAGCTGAAAGGCAAAGTGATCGGCGTCGACTCCCTCACTGGCGGCACGACGTTCATGCTCACCGAGGTGGCGCAAAAAGCGTTCAACCTTTCTGAAAAAGACTACAAGCTGCTCGTCGTCGGCACATCGCCAGAGCGCTACGCCGCGCTCAAGGGCGGCTCGGTGCACGCCTCCTTCATGGGGCCGCCATTTAACATCCGCGCGATCAAAGATGGCTTTACCAAGCTGACCAACTTTCACGACTACCTCGGGCCCATTCAATTCGTCGGCACCTTCGCCCACGAAGACTTTCTAAAGGCCAACCGCGGCGACGCCGTACGGTTTGTCCGCGCCATCATCGAAGGCACGCGCTGGCTCTACGATCCGCGCAACAAAGAAGACGCCCTGGCGCTGCACATGCAAGCGCTGAAATCGAACCGCGAAGGTGCCGAGGCCGACTACAAATACATGGTCGAGGAGTTCAAACCGTGGCCAACAGACGGCGCGATCAATAAACAAGCGATCGCGAAAACCATGGAGCTGCGCGTCAAAGCCAACAAGTACGAGCCCGGCAAAGTGCCGCCCTACACGAACTATGTCGATCTGTCGATCGCCGAGGAAGCGGTGAAGGGGCTCAGATAAGTTTTGAGTTCCGGGTTTCGCGTTTCGGGTCATTCAAAAAAGCCACGACGCAACCTCAACAAGAACAAGGAGACTTCTGATGAGGAGCAATCAAACTAGTTTGACTGCGCGCGCGGCGCGCGCCTTTGCGCTCTTTGCGTTCTTTGCGGTTAACCATCCGAATCTTCTCTCCGCCGGTGAAGCCAACCTGGCCACCGTGCGCTACGCGGTCACTGGGCGCACCTCCACCGACTGGCCGTGGTTCATCGCCAAAGAGAAGCGGCTCTATCAGAAACACGGAATTTTTCTTGAAGACATCATCATCCAAGGCGCGGCCAACACCACCCGCGCCGTGATCAGCAACACGCTGCCCGTGGGCCGCATCGCGCCGGATTTCGTCATGGAAGCGGTCGACCGGGGCGCCAAAACCAAAATCATCGCCGGCGACATGAATAAAATTCCCTACGACCTCTACGCCCGCGCCGATATCAAAACCGGCCAAGAGCTGCGCGGCAAGACTCTCGGGGTAAGCGCCCTCTCGGGCGGCACGACAGCGATGCTCGAAGAAGTTTTGGAAAAAGCCTTCGGCCTGACGCGCAAAGACTACCAGGTGCTCGTCGTCGGCACCTCGCCGGACCGCTACGCCGCGCTCAAAGGCGGCTCGGTTGCGGCGACCATCATGGCGCCGCCGTTCACCTTCCGCTCTCAAAAAGATGGTTTTCGCCGGCTGGTGCAATTTCACGACGTGCTTGGCCCCATCGATTTCGTCGTCTCGTTTGCCCACGACGACTACGTCAAAAACAACCGCGCCGAGTTGGTGAAATTCACCAAGGCAATGATCGAAGCGGCGCGCTGGCTCTATGATCCAAAGAATCGAGAAGAGGCGCTGGCCATTCACATCAAGTATCTCAAAGGCAACCGCGAAGGCGCTGAGAACGATTACAAATATCTGGTCGAGGAATTCAAACCCTGGCCCCTCGACGGCACCACCAGTAAACAGGGCATGGACAAAACCATGGAGCTGAGAGTCAAAGGCGGCAAATACGAAGGCAAAAAAGTCCCGCCGCTCGGCCACTACATCGACTACACCATCGCCGAAGACGCCAAAAAGGAGCTGGGAATAAAATAGCTCGGATTATCTCGCGCAGAGGCGCAGAGCGCGCTGAGGAAATAAGTTTTCCGAACTCTGCGCCCCCTGCGCCTCTGCGCGAGACATTTTCCGATTCCGAAAACCTCGAATGAAAGCTATCGTTTTACGCCAACACGGCGACCCCGACGTTCTTAAACTCGAAAACGTCCCCGAACCTAAAGCCGCTCCCGGCGAGATCGTCATCAAAGTCCACTCCGTCTCGGTCAACCGCACCCTCGACTGCGCCGTGCGCGCTGGCGAATATCCGGTGAAGATTCAAATGCCGCATGTGCTGGGCGTCGATCCGGCTGGCGAAGTCGTCGCGGTCGGCAGCGGCGTGAATAAATTTAAAGTCGGCGACCGCGCCGCGACGATTTCGATCATCCGCTGCGGTAAGTGCAAGCAATGCGCCCGCGGGCTCGAAGCCAATTGCCTCGCCAGCCAACATATCGGCCTGCACCGCTGGGGCGGCTACGCCGAGTACGTCGCCGTACCGGAATACAACGCTTTTCACATCGCTGATAATTTGTCCTACGCCGAAGGCACGGTGATCACACGCCATTACCCAATGGCATTCAACCTGCTCACGAGGAAGACTCAGGTCAGACCCGGCGAATGGGTTTTAGTCATGGGCGCCACCGGGGCGCTAGGGACCTGCTGCGTGCAAGTGGCGAAGATGTTCGGCGCCAAAGTGATCGCTGGCGCTGGAGCGGACGGGCGCGTTGAGCTAGCCAAGCAAAACGGCGCCGACTACGGCATCAATTATCGTACGCAGGATCTCGCCGCCGAGGTGATGAAGATCACCGATGGCGACGGTGTCGACATCGTCTGCGAAAACATCGCCGACCCAACGCTCTGGCCCGGCGCCTTCAACAGCATGGCGATCGGCGCCCGCATGGTCACCGCCGGCGCCCACGGCGGCGGCAACGTGACCCTCGACGTCAAACGCATGTACCTGCGCCGCCAAAGCATCCACGGCGCGGCAGGAACCAATCCGCCCGATGTCGAGAAGGCGTTAGAAGCGGCGCGCAGCGAAAAGATAAGGGCTATTCCCTACCAGACAATGCCACTTCGCGAAGCCTCTGAAGCACATCGGCTTGTCGAAGCGAATCAGGTGATCGGGAAAATTGTGCTCGAACCGTGAGGGAGATTCTCATTTTGCCTCGCGCAGAGGCGCAAAGGACGCAAAGAGAAGAATTTTGATGACTGAGAACGAGATCAGTAAGGTTGTCATCGGCTGCGCAATCGCGATTCATCGCGAACTTGGCCCTGGCCTTCTAGAAAGCGTCTACGAAGTCGTTTTAACCCGTGAGCTAAAAGAGCGACGCCTTGACGCGGAGCGGCAAGCGCCTGTCCACATCCAGTACCTGGATTGCAGTTTGACGCAGCGTTTAGAGCAGACATGGTGGTTGAAAACAAAGTCATCCTGGAACTCAAGTCCATTGAAAAGGTCAATCCGGCACACAAGAAGCAATTGCAAACATACGTCAAACTAACGGCTTCAAGCTCGGATTGTTGCTAAACTTCGGCGAGTCGTTGATGAAGCACGGTATTACGCGAATCGTCAACGGCCTCGATGAATCCTAACCTTTGCGCCTTTGCGCGAGGCAATCTCTTCCATCCATTTACACGCACAAATCCCGCGTGCTACAAAATCTGTAACGCCACAGCGGAGGTAACCCATGGCCCAGATCGTTTCGATCATCGGCATTACGCACAATCCGTTCATGCCGCGGCTCTTCCAACAGCCGCAGCAGCCGCCTGGCGCGGCCAAGGTCAAAGAGCGCATCGCGATGATGCGGCAAAAGCTTGCCGAGGCCAAAGTCGACGTGCTGGTCTGCATTGGCAACGATCATCTGCATCAGTTTTTCATGGACAACATGCCGGCCTTCATGATCGGCAAGATGGATCAATACGACGGCACGTTCCACGACGAAGAGCGCGAGTTTGGCATACCGAAGTGTAAGCTCATTGGCGATCTGGACACCTCCGACGCGATCATGGAAGGCGCCTTCGACCGCGGCGTCGACTTTTCCTATTCCAACGAGCTCACCATCGACCATTCCATTGTGGTCCCAATGATGTTTGTTCGTCCTGAGATGGACATTCCCATCGTGCCGATCCTCACCAACTGCATCGCGCCGCCGATGCCGCGCCCGCGGCGCTACTATGAAGTCGGCAAAGCGCTGCGCGCCGCCATCGACAGCCTGCCGACCAACAAGAGAATCGGCGTGCTGGTGAGCGGCCATCTGTCATTGGAAATCGGCGGCCCGAAAATGTTCGAGCCAAAATTTACTGATCCAAATTTCGACGCCAACGCCGTGGGTTGGATCGTCAACGGCAACATTGACGCGGCGGCGGATGCTTGCGCTCCAGATAAAGTGATCCAGTACGGCAATATGACCACCGGTTATCTCAATTTCATCATGATGATGGGCCTCGCCAACAGCACAAAGCCCTCCTATGCCGAAGGCCTCGACGCCGGCTGGCCGGCGATACCGTTTTTTAGCTATGAGAATCCCAAGTAGGTGGGTATGGATTTCAAAGTACTGACAACTGTCTTTACCTCGGTCTTCATCGCCGAGCTCGGCGACAAGACCCAGCTGGCAACCATGCTGTTCGCCTCTGACAAAGACATCAGCAAGCTAACCGTCTTTCTCGGCGCCGCCGCCGCACTGATTTTGACCTCCGCCATCGGCGTCGCAGCGGGCTCGGTTGTTTCGCAATATGTCAGCGAGAAGACATTGCAATATGTAGCCGGTATAGGATTTATCGCGATTGGCATCTGGACGCTGTTCAAAGCCTAGCCAAGGAGCCCCCATGAGCAAATACCTGATGAACAAACTGATCCACCTTGTCAACATGGACGAGAAAGCCGAAGAAAAATATTGCGCCAACCCACGCGCGTTTGTTGAAGAGTGGGAGAAAACCCAGAAACTAAAATTGACAGACGATGAGCGCGAAGCGTTGGCGACCAAAGACTACGGCAAGCTCTATGCCCTAGGCGCGCATCCGTTCACGCTCTGGAGCTTCACTGAAGCCGTCTGGGTGCATCAAATCCCGAGGCCGGAGCTCGTCGCCGACTACAAAGCCAAGGCGGCCAAGGCGGGATATCCGGATTTTAAAACCTAACAAGCAGGCAATAGGCACTGGGCAATAGGCAATAGTTTGGAAGTTCCGAATCCGGGTTCTTACTATTGCCTACTGCCTCTTGCCTATTGCCGTCCCCCAGCCTGTTGCCTCGTGTATTCTTTACAATCGCCGACGTTCTCGACCAAATCCGAAATCACCAGCAAGTGCCCGAGTCGGTTCTGTTCCACGTTGCGAATGACGTGCGGCGGTTCGCGGCCTTCTTGAATATCTTTGATGCCCTTTTCCATCAGCTTGCGCGCAGCGATAATCGCGATATCCGACGACACGACATTTTCCTGGGTGCGGTCTTGCACCACCCCTTGGCTGCCCGTTGCAAAGACATCGTGGGTTTGAAAGCCGTTGCCCATGCCAGTGTAGGTCTGCGTCTTCATCTGCTCGCGGTTCTGCATGAATTTGTTGCCCTCGTTGCGCACGGGGCGATAGTGTTCGTCGATCTCAGCGCGGGCGCGGTCGATAACGACTTGCGATAACGGCGCTTCGCGATTGAAGAAGAAGCAAAATTTCCAGTGGTGCGTGTCATCGATGGGCACATGCCAGTTGACACCGTAGCCATGCCCGCCGGTTTGCCCAGGGAAAGTGCTTAGATTGGGCATGACGAAATTGGACACGCGCAGATAGCTCTTGTTCTCGCCCATGTCACGGACAGAATAAATCCGCACACCGAAGTCGGTGATTTCAACGTCGAGTTTCGGCAGCAGGCTTCGACCAATCAAATTGTAGTGAGATTCATTGGCGCCGCGTACGCCAGTGTAAGGCTCATCTTTATGTTCCAGGAACCGGTGCAAAAACGACAGATGCACCGGATCGATATTGCCTTCATTCGACTGCAAGTAGTTGCACTCGTGATAAATCTTGTAGACGCAAGCATGGCCTGCAGGCTGGTTGATAAATTCATAGTTCGGCAGCAGCGGCGGATCGCCAGGGCCCATGTAAGTAAAAATGACTCCGCCCTTTTCCTGGCAAGGATAAGCAAGGTGTTTGATCGCGTCGCGATTGGAGCCGCCGCCAGGTTCGCCAGGTTGTTCCAAACAGCGGCCGTGAATGTCGTAGAGCCAGCCGTGATAGAGGCAGCGCAACCCGCCGTCTTCGACGCGGCCGTAGCTCAAGTCGGTGCCGCGGTGCGCGCAATGAATGCCGAGCAAGCCGATCCTGCCCCTGTCATCGCGGAACAACGCCAGCTCGTCACCCATGATCCGCACGGGAATCGGCGCGCCGCCCGGCGGCAATTCCTCTGACAAAGCCACCGGCTGCCAATAGCGGCGTAAAAGCTGGCCCGCCGGTTTGCCGCGGTTGGTTTGGGTTAGCAGTTGGTTCTCTTCGTCACTGATCATAATGTGCCTCTGTGCTCGGTCTGGAGCTAGCCCATGCGCGGGCAGGTTTTAAACCCGCCCTACGAACTACTTTAATAATTTGTTGGCCAGAGCGACGGCGGGGCCTCTGATTTTTTTCACCGACGATTCGAGATGCGTTTCCAAACGGAGATAATCATCGACGGTCATCACGTCCTTGCATCCCTGGATGCCGGCCTCTTTCAACCAAGTTGTGTTAACGTCGAGGCGGCGCGTGCCTTGGGTCATGGCCTTGCCGTAAAGCTCTTGCCCTTCTTTGCTCAATAACCAATTGACGAAAATTTTTGCCGCATTGGGATGGGGCGGATTTTTCACCACCGTTACGACGCCGCTGCCATTGTTGGCATGTGCGCCTTCTTTAATGCGCGACACCGGCTTCACCGGCAGGCCCGCTTTGATAAACGGCACATAGGTATAGTGGCTCAAGCCCAGCGTGAACGCGAGCTTGCCCTTTGCCAACCCGTCGGCAAGCTGCCTGAGGTTTTGATTGATCAGCAAATCCTGCTGCGCCAGCTTGGCGAGATATTCTTCGCCCTTGACCTTCCAGATAAATGACCAAGTATTCTGTCCCGAGCCAGGGTTGCGCGGATCGAGCAAACCGATGCGCCCTTTCCATTTGGGATTGAGCAAATCGTCGTAGGTGCGGGCCTCGTTCATGTCCGCTTGGCTTGAGTTATACCACCAGGTTTCACTGGTGTAGCAGAGGAAGGCATAACTATAGCGTTCGGTACTGACGTTATCTTCCCAGATATGGCCGCCCCACCAGTATTTGGGATCTTTCACTTCCGGGAGAATCATATACTGCGTGAAATCCTCTGCCGCACCCGCCGCTATCATTGGCAGTGGCGTCGCGCCGCCGGCGACAAGCACGTCGTAGTAGCGCACGCCGGCACTGTACTCGGTCAAAATGCGCGTGACGTTTTCAGGTCCGCGCGCGGCAAGCAGCTCGATCGAGATGCCAAATTTGTTTTTGAACTTTTCGCCGATCAGCGTGCGCAGCTCGGTGCTGGCGGGAATGCCGACGACCACGATGCCTTCTTTTCGTGCGGCGGCGAGAGTTTGTTCCCATTCGGTGGGAGACTGGGCGGCGAGCGTGAGCTGTGTAAAGAAAACAAAGCTGAGCGCGAGCACGACAACAAAAACCTTGTTCCTTCGGTTATCCGATCCGACCGACTTTCTTACTTCCTCTCCCTCTGGGAGAGGACTGAGGTGAGGGCACGCTTTGGCTGTGAATTTTCCGCTTCGAACAGCCCTCACCCTTACCCTCTCCCAGGGGGCGAGGGAATCGAATCGGAAGTTCTGTATAAACTTCAAAACCATTTTCTTTGTATGGACCGGTTAAACTCCCGGAAACGGAATCACGCCGCGAAATTTCTTGATCACTTGCTCGCGCAGCTCGCGGCTAGAGCGGCTGACCTTCGGAAACCTATCTTTCCACTCAAATGGCCGCACCGCATAAACGATCGCCCGGCTGTTGGTGTGATCCTTCGACTCGCGTTTGCTTGGCGGCATGCGCGGGTCGAGCGGCGTGCTCCAGGCGCCGTCGATCAGATCGATATTGGTCTTGGGATCGACCCGGGTCATCATCGCCCAGAGCACTTCTTTCATGTTGGTGACGTCGATGTCTTCGTCGACGATGACGACGTAGCGGCCGTTGCGTGCCGCGGCAGCGCAGCTCACCGCCGACAGGCCCGCTTGCTTGGCATGGCCGGCATATTTCTGTTCGATGGCAACCACGGTCATGTAAGGTGAATGATTGTAGACACCGACGACGTTTTGAACGCCGGCGGCTTCCAACTGATCCCAAAGTATCCCCGCCGTCGGATTGCCGTCGATCTTCATCGCGCCGGTCCACAGCGGCGCCTCCTCTTCAAGGATCGGATCGTTGCGGTGATAAATCGCTTGAACGCGGATCACAGGCTGCGCTTCGCCTGTACCGATGGTACCGCCGGAGTAGTAGCCAGGCCACTCGCCAAAGGGCCCTTCTGCCGCCGCCTGTTCGCTCGGCGGCGGGATTTCGCCTTCAAGCGCGATCTCCGCGCCAGCGGGAATCGGTAAGCCCGTCAGCGGCCCGCGAACATATTCCAGCGGCCTGCCTATGAGCCCGCCAGCAAGTTCCAGCTCGGATTTGCCGAAGGGAACTTTCGTGTGCGCCAGCGTGAACAACATCGGATCGGTGCTAAACGTGACAACGACAGGGCAGCTCTTGCCCTGGGACCAATACTTGGCGCAAATCAGCCGCCCATCTTGACCCGGGCTCATCCAAAGCCCGAGAAGATTTTTGCTGTGCAGTTGAATCCGGTAGGTGCCGGCATTGATAAATCCACTGTCGGGATCGGCGTTGATCACGCAATCGCCGGTGCCGATGTAGCGCCCGCCGTCGCCGTGGTGGAAATGCGGGGCTGGGAATTTTAGAAGGTTAACCTTGTCACCTTGCATGACGTTTTCCATCAGCGGCGCGGACTTGATTTCTTTGGGCGCGATGGCTTTGCCCGATTTCATTTTGCGCGCCAACAAACGCACCACTTCAAGCTTGGTCTTGTCTGGAGGGATCCCGAAGGCCAGCGCCGTACGCTTGTAGTTGGCGAAGGCAAGGCTGACCAATCTGAACCCCGCGGGATAATCTTTGATCTTGTCAAAGATCAGCATCGGGCGCTCGTCGAGTTCCGCGGTCGCCTCGATCAGCGCGCCGATCTCGTTGCCCCAGTCGGCGTTTTCGATCAGGCGCCATTCAGCGACTTTCTTGGCTTCTTCGATGAAGCTGCGAAAGTCGGGGTAGGGAAGAGTTTCCATGGCAGTGGTCCTACTTCATGGGGCTAATTCTTATCTCCACCCCCGCCTTGGCGGAGGACTAAGTTGGGGGCAACGTGGCGGCGTTGCATTGACGGCCCCCATCCCAACCTTTCCCCGAGGCGGGGGAAGGAGGCAATAGCACATTATTGCAAAACACTCGCCGCAAATTTCTGCGCTTTCATCCGCACGTCGACACACTTGTCTTCGAGATAATTCCGTTTCCGCTCATTATCCGCGACGCTCAGATAGTCCTTCGAGGCCTCGACCCCCTGTTTGGCCATCCATTTGGTGTCGACGTCTAAACGCCGCGTGCCGTGCAAGAGCACTCGGCTATAGATTTCCTGACCTTCTTTGCTGAGCAGCCAATTGACGAAAACTTTTGTCGCGTTTGGGTGGGGCGGATTCTTAACAATGGCGAGCGTGCCATAGCCATTGCTCGACGGGTTGCCTTCCACGGGATCAGGCAAATCTTTCAGGGGCAAACCCGATTTCACGAACGGTTCGACTTGCGCCAAGCCAATGCCAAGTGTAATGGCGAGCTTTCCTTTCGCGAGCGACTCAGCGAGCTGGCGCAAGTTCTGAGTGACGAACAACTCCTGCGCCACGAGCTTCTTCAAAAACTCTTCACCTTTGCTCTCCCAGAGATAAGACCAAACAGATAAACCTGACCCTGCCACGCGCGGATCACTCAAACCAATCTTGCCCTTCCATTTGGGATTCAAAAGGTCTTCCAGTGAACGGAACTCCTCCGGCTTCGCCAGGGTCGTGTTGATCCAATAGCCCTCCGTGCTTTTCGTCGCGATGAACGAGTAGAACAATTTCGAATTCGTCACATTGTCCATCCACACATGCCCGCCCCACCAATTCTTCGCGTCCTTCACCTCGGGTAGAATCATGTAAGGCTCGATCGGATCGAAGTGGCCCGACTTGATCAGCGGCACACCTGTGCACGAGCCGAAGATAAAAGAATCGAAGTAGCGCACCCCAGCCTTCGCTTCCGTCACGATACGATTAGCGATCTGCGGCCCGGTTGCCTGGAAGATTTCCATCTCGAAGCCGAAGCGATTCTTAAACGCCGGCTCTAGTTCTCTTCTCAGTTCTGCGCTCGGCGGCAAGCCAACGACGACTTTGCCTTCTTTCTTAGCCGCAGCGATGGTTTTGTCCCATTCCTGCTGCCAGTTGGATTGCGTCTGGGCCGACGAATGTCCGCCACAAAGGGCAGAAACAATGATCAGGCAAACCACCGCGATCCGCTTCCCCCTTTGAAAAAGGGGGATTGAGGGGGATTTGAACTCTGCGCACAGGGGGAAATCCCCCCTTCCCCCCTTTTTCAAAGGGGCGACAGATAAAACTCCATGCAACATACTTCGCATCCTACTCGAGCCTCGCGCCTATTTAAACACCGCCTGCTTGTTTAAAT
Source organism: Deltaproteobacteria bacterium (assembly GCA_016874755.1). Taxonomy (NCBI): domain Bacteria; kingdom Pseudomonadati; phylum Myxococcota; class Myxococcia; species Deltaproteobacteria bacterium. The sequence continues at coordinate 12,023 of VGTH01000047.1, forward strand.
AAAACTTGGTCATCGCGGCGCGATACTTGTCCGTGATGTCCTTGTAAAGGTTGACCGGCGCTTTGGCATCTTCTGGCAGCAGTGAAAAATATTTCGTGTCGCCGGTATCCTGTTCGAACTGTTTTTTGGCGGAGGCCAACAGCTCGCTAGACGTCAGCAAATCGAGCACCGACGCGGCGATCACTTTCGCGCCGACAACCGCGTCTTTGTGGCCGATGGACATGGCAGGCGTGACGCCCGCCGACCAATGATGCGCCTGGATGCCTGGCACCACTGAGGGGAAGCGCACCGTCGCAGAGGGCACCACCCAGGTGATGTCGCCGATGTCGTTGGACGAAGAGTTCTGCCGGCCCGCCACTCACGCGGTGAAAAAAGCGATGGAGCAGTTCAAGCTCCCAGGCACCGTATTCCGGCGCTGGGGCAAAAAACATCGACGTTGTCGGCATGCCGAAGTGGACCGATGACGAACAGAAGTTTGCCAAGGATCTGCAGAAGTCGATGATCCAAAAAGAAGTGGGCCTGTCGGCCAAAGTGCTGCCGCTAGAGCCGCGCCGACAGCGGCAGCCGCCATCAAGTTGTGCCCTTCCATGTGACCCGGCGCGCCGTCAACGAGCGGCTTGCGCGGAATCGACCCGGGCGTTTGCGAGCCTTCCGGCAGCGCGTCCATTTCCGTCCCGATCGCAATCACCGGCTTGCCGGAGCCCCAGGTCGCCCAAACATTTCCTTTCGATAAGAGACTGCTTCTACATAAAGAACCCGAGCTGCGCTTGTCAACCGGCGCCACCGCTCGCGCACGGATGGAAGTTCGTATGGGTCGATAGGTTCGCCGGCTTTGCTCCGGCTGCCATCAATCGCACTCTGTGTTTGGCCCGCCGGTCCACCAAAGAATCTGTGCTTCCATCTCATCTTGTGAGGAGAAACGCGAAGCATCGTAGCAGCCCAGCGGATGGACGGCGGTGGCAATAGAGCAGCGGTTGCAGTGAGTGCAGGGTCGCTCGGGCTTGTCGAAATTCTGTTCAAAGAGCCGCAGCAGATTTGGGTTGGCGAGCAGCGGGCGCGCCATCGCGACGAGATCGCACTGGCCATTGGCCAGTGCATGCTCGATGGTTGCCTTGTCTTGAAAGCCGCCATTGCCGATCACCGGCAATTTGAGCGTGTGCTTAAAGATCCGCGCATGCTCGGCGTTCACAGCCGGCACGTAGTCCCAACCGATGCTGAAGATCCGTTGCAACAACCAGCGCGGCAGAACATTCGCCATGATCGCGCGGAGATTTGCCTTGGTGCTCAAGTGCCGCGTCGAGTTGACATAGTGGCGCATCTCGTCGATGGGCCAACCTCCAGGGCTTTCTTTGGGATTGATGAACCCGAAACCGTTGCTGATGTGCAAGTAGTCGACGCCAAGCTGCGCCAACTCTTCACCGTAGTAAAGCGTCTCGTCGAGGGTGTTGCCCATCCAGTAGTCACGCAGCGGCCAAACCACCGGCAGCCGGATATTCACCGGCAAATAGTTGTAGTCCAGCGCCGACAAACGCACACCGAAGAGAAAATCGTTGCCCACCGTGCGCCGCACGGCGTGCACGATCTCCCGCAAAAACTGAAATCGCCTGGCCACCGAACCACCATATCTATCGGTGCGGCGATTGGTCGCTGGATTCAAGAACTGGTGAATGATGTAGCCTTTGGACGCGGTGATCTCGACGCCGTCGCAGCCGGCCTCGCGCACGCGCCGCGCCGCATCGGCAAAGTTCCGCACCGTCCGTTCGATCTCTTCGGTCGTCATGGCGATACTGCGATTGCCGTAGCCGAAAAGAAAATCAAAGCCGCTCGATGCGGACTGGCAATCTTCCGCCTGCGGAAACAGGCTCGTCTGCGTATGGTAACCGGCATCGCCCAATTGCAGGATATAGCGGCAGTCGAGCGCCTGCACAGCGCGCACGACTTCGCCGATCGGCTTGATAAAACGGTCGTGCGAAAGCTTGGGATACTCCAACGGCGACCAGCGTTTGTCATCGACCGTAACGGTTGCAGAAATAATGCCGCCGACACCGCCTTCAGCGAAACGGGTCTCGAAACGCTTCCATGCCGGGTTCACCGTGCCATCATAGTAGCTGGTGCGACCGCCAATGGAGGAACGTAAGATACGATTTTTGAACGTGACGTTCTTGATCGTGAAAGGTTGGAAAATCATTCGGCCGCCCTACGGCTGGGTCTATGCTTCTTGATACCAGAAGTCGTTGAACTTACAATCCGTCGATGATTTTCGAATGGATGAAAAAAGCCGGAGCCGCCAAGTCGATCGTTTTCGTCGCCTGCCTGACCGCCTACCTGATTGCGGCCTTTGTCTGGACAACGGTTCCGGTTCCTGACTACTCGCCCAGCACCCAGGTTTTGTTGGTTGCGCTGCTTTCAACCTTTTTTAATTTTTTCGTCGTTTTCTACCACTACACCCGTCCCGCCCATCCGAAATTCTTGATGCTGCCGCGACGGCGTCTCTCGCTGGTGTTGCACCTCATCGGTGGCAGCGTAGAGCTGGTCGCCGCCATCGCTGCCTACGCCACCGGCAGCCATGTGCTCGGGTTGATTGCCGCGTTGGCCGCGTTGTTGTTGCACACGCCGACCGCTATTTACCAGACGCCGATCGTCTTCGGTTCCAAAGCAGTGATGACACCGAGCTATATTTTCGTCACGGCGCTGCATGCCTACTGCGCGTTTCATCTGCTCCAAAGTCCGAGCTCAACCTATTGGCTGATGAACACATACCTCGCGCTCAACACCTATGTGTGGTGCCGAGTGTTTTTCGTCGCGCTGCGCCATCTTGGCTTGTTTCGCGATTCACTCTACACCGCGGCGATCACGCTCGCTCCCTTCGTGACCTACCCGGCGATCATGGGTCCCATCGGCCCGCTGCTGCATATAGGTTTCGTTTTGTTATTCACAGTGCTGGCACGTTGGCTGTTTCGCCCCAGCTCAGAACAATACCGCAATCTTGCGCGCGAATACGGCCGCGCGACGGTGATCGATCCCGGAGCCAAATCGCTCTGGATGTCGAAGCGGCTTTACGCCGCGGGCGTGGCAGATCCGACGCGCGTTGACCCGTGCGAAGAGACCTACGTCAGAAAGATTTTCGACCAGCTCGACACAGACCACGATGGCGTCCTCAGCGGCGAAGAAATCAAGAGCATCCTTGCCGACTGGGACATGCCCATCGACTCGGTGCAAGCTTTCTTACGTCAGTACTGCGACAACGGGCGCATCGACTTTAACACCTGCTACAAGAAACTCTGGCGCATCGAGTCGATCCAGGATCGCCTGACCCAACCGCTCCAACCGGGCAAGAAATACTCGGAGCGCGAGCAAGCCGATTTTGTCTTCGATCAGGTCGACATCGATCGCAGCGGCTACCTGGAGGCGTTTGAGATTCGCATGCTCTTGATCGAATGGGGTCTACCCGAAAAAGAAGTTACCGGCTACGTGCGCCTCTTCGACATCAATCACGACAACCGCTTCTCCCGCGACGAGTTTTACCAACACTTTCGTGCCATCTGGCGCCACTGCTTTCACCAGATTCAAACCGGCCAGACGACGATGTGACGCTTGACAGGGCGGCGCCGAGCGATTGACGCGCTAGTTAATCTTTTGACGGAAGTCCGGTGCCGCGAGCTTGAGGGGAGGGGGTGTCCCCCGGGGAAGGGACACCCACGGGAAGTCGCAAGCTGGACAGAGGAGGTAAGCCCGGCTTGCGCTGGGGAAACACGGTCGGAAACGTTAACGCATTCTACCCATTGCGTATTGCAGTCTTTTCAACTCGCCTTCTAGGTACAAGTCCTTCAGTTGATGACGATCCAGATGTGCTTCGAGCGAATGAGCCGGGTAAATTTTGGTGCCGCACCGATGACAGACTGCCGCTGCAAAAATCTCGTTGTCAAAGTGAATGTCGCTGACCTGAAAATTGGTCGGCATCTCTAAATTGGTGGATACTTCTGCTTCCATTTTGTCCCTCTCTGTCGAGAATTAACTACTCGTTTCCGAATAGCTAGCAACGGCAGTGCCAACGGCGCGCAGAATGCGCAAGTAGCTGTTATTACAAGGGATACGTCCGGCAACCCGAAAGTGAGCAAAACCCCATTGGCGCGCCCCTACGCGGAAAATTTGACGCCCCCTCACAGATTTGTACGTTCAGCCTCCCTCTTTTCGGCTCCGAATCGAGCCGTTGTTTCCAGGCAAAAGCTAGTGTCTAATGCGCGCTATGAGTGAGCCATTGCAGCAGCAAAACGTGGGCATACAGTTTACCGAGCGGCGAGCGGGAAAGTCGTCAATCGGCATCATCACCCTCGACAATCCGCGCGCGCTCAACGCGCTCAACCTCGCCATGTTTGCGGCCATGGAACGCCAGCTGCTCGATTGGCGAGCGCGCGATGAGATGGCTTGCCTTATCTTGCACGCCGACTCGGAGAAAGCCTTCTGCGCCGGCGGCGATGTCAAGGCACTGGTGCTCGGGCTGCAAACCGGCCCCGGCATCCAGATCGGCGTCGACTACTTCACCGCCGAATATTTCGTCGATTACTTGATCCACACTTATCCTAAACCGATTCTTTGCTGGGCTGACGGCATTACGATGGGCGGCGGCATCGGCATTATGAACGGCGCGTCCTGCCGCGTGGTCACCGAGCGCACCATGCTAGCAATGCCGGAGATCGGCATCGGCCTTTATCCGGACGTCGGCGGCACGGCATTTTTAAACCACATGCCGGATGGCACCGGTCTGTTTCTTGGCCTCACCGCCGCACGCTTCGGCGGCGCCGACGCGGTGGCCATCGGCATGGCTGATTTCTTGATGCACGCCGACGGCAAGCAGCAAGCGTTAGCCGGCTTAGAAGCGCTCCCGTGGACCAGTGATGGCGCCGCCAACAAGAAAATGCTGCGCGACTATCTGGTGAAGACCGCTGCCCAAGCCGGCCCATCCGACGTGATCGAACGCCACGCGCAGATCAAACAACTCACGCTGCACCCGACGATGGATGCCGTCGATAGCGCCCTGCGCCATTGGCAAGGTGACGATGTTTGGATGAAAAACGCCATTCACGGATACCTCAGCGGCTCGCCAACGTCTGCCAAAGCCATCTTCGAGCAAGTGCGCGGCGGCAAGAATCTTTCATTAAGAGAAGTCTTCCTGCGCGAGTGGGACATGTCGCTTAACTTCTGCGCCAAGTCCGACTTTCGCGAGGGCGTGCGCGCGAGATTGATCGACAAAGATCAAAAGCCGCAATGGAACCCGCCGACGCTAGCCGCAGTGGACGACAACGAGATCGCCAGGGTGTTTTCCAAGCAGCACGGCCAGCCGGATTTGCTGGCGGCAAAATTCAGCCGGCAAGTTTGAACGGGAGTGCCATGAGCCAACCCATCGAAGTCGAGTTCCCCGTGATGCGCTACGACATCACGATGCCGCTGCTCGAAGGGCGAGTGCCCATCGACGGGGTCACGCTAAAACCGGTTAAGTCGTCATCGATGATCAACAAGGAAGACCCCAAGCTCAAGGCCGGCGATTTCGGCCTGATGGATTTGAACATTGGCTATTTTCTGCCGGCCATCGAGGCGGGCTGGGAAATCATCGGCCTGCCGGTCTTCTCCAAGCGCAAGCCGGTTTATCAGCTAGTTTTTTGCCACGTCGACTCGGGCATCCGCGCGCCGAAAGATCTCGCCGGCAAAAAGATCGGCTCGCGCACTTATCGCACCGCGCTGACGGTTTGGGCGCGCGGACTCTTGAAAGAACGCTACGGCGTCGATTTCTCGCAAGTCCAATGGGTGCTGCAAGCCAAAGAAGTTTTTCCCGTGCATGACGACAAAGTGAAGATCGACTACGTCGACGAGAGCAAGAATATGTCACAGCGGCTGATTGCCGGCGAGCTGGACGCGCTGATCACCGACATCTCCGACACCAAGATGTTCGAGAATTTAGAGAACAATCCCAAGATCAAGCGGCTGTTTCCCGACTACGTGGAGGAAGATCTCGACCTCTACAACGACACCGGCATTTTCACGCCGGTGCATATGATCGTCATGAGCCGCGAGCTCGACCGCGAGCGGCCAGAATTGGCGGCGAAATTCTGCGCCGCCTTTGAGAAAGCCAAGGCGCTCGCTTACGACGATAGTCTAAGCGACCGCGGCGGTTTCTCCGTGGTATACCTGCGCGAGCAGCTAAAAGAACAACTGGCAAAGTGGGGCGACCCCTGGAAGTACGGCATCAACGCCAACAAGAGCACGATTGACGCGTTTGTAAGATACAACGTCGAGCAAGGAATGGTTCGTAAGGCGATGTCGTATGCCGAGATGTTTGCAGCAGGAACCCTGGAGACCTGAAACAGCTGAAACGCGGAAAGCTGAAAATGAGAAATTTTCGATCCGACCAATCCGTCGGATCCGACCGATTAGGCTGAACCAGGAGTAGTCCATGTTATCGCGCGAAGACAACGAACTAATCACCCAAACCAACGCCGGCACGCCGGCCGGCAACTTGATGCGCCGCTACCGGATCCCGGCGCTCTTAGATGTCCTACTGGGCGCGCAAGAAGGCCGTTTCCCAAATCATTCACTGAGCCCAAGATGAAAACCAACAACCCCAAAACCAGCCGCGCTCAAGTCAAAGTCGCCGAACAAGAGCTCGCCATCGCCTGCAAGATTCTCGAATGGGAGATCGGCGACATCTGGGGCCACGTCGGCGTGCGCCTCCCCGACAACAAAGGCATCGCGGTGCAAATGTTTCGCCCCGCCGATGAAGACAAAAAGCCTTGGGTCGTCCACTTCGACTATAATATCAGGAAGCTTGCCGGGGTCGGTACGCCGCCCCGCGAAGCCGTTATCTACACGGAAATCTTCAAAGCGCGCCCCGACGTCAAGGCCGCGGTGCATTGCCACGCCTCCACCTGCGTTGCCATGAGTCTTGCCGACAAACCGGTTTCCTGTGTGCACATGCAATCGGGACGTTTCGGCACCGGGGTGCCGATCTACCCGCGGCCGATCTATATTCTAGACGAGGACGAGGGCGCCGATCTGGCGCGCACCTTGGGCGATGCCAAGGGCATGATGATCAAAGGCCACGGCATCGTCACCGTTGGGACATCGATCGACGAAGCCTGCTTCAACGCGGTCTACATGGAGCGTACGGCGAAAATCATGACCACCGCCAACTCCTTCGGCTTCCGCGCGGTTCCGGCGGATTTCATCGACACTTTGGCCGGCAGCAAAGAGAAACTTCTCCCCCGTGGCAAGCCCATGTCCCATTCGGCGGAGTGGAAATACTACGCCGCCAAAGTCAGGAAGGGAGAGACCTGGAATCGCGGCGGATTATGAGAATCGTTTCGAGTTCCGGGTTTCGCGTTTCGGGTTGAGAATGCATTCAACGCCAAGTAGACGTATCCGACGTATGGGCGCGATTCATCGCGCCCTTCTTTTTGTGACCACAAAATGAGGGGAACACATGTTCAAAAGATTCTTCGCCGTCGCGTTCCTGATTTTCGCACTCCCTATTATTGTCCGCGCCCAGGAAACCAACCTGGTCGCCTACGCCGGCTTCGCCGGCTTCCAAGCGCCGGTCTGGGCGCCCAAAGATTTAGGATTGTTCAACAAATACGGCTTCAACGGCGATCTGGTTTTTATCTCCGGCTCGGTGCGCCAGCTCCAAGCGCTGCTCGCCAACAGCATACAATTCGGCCAGGTTGACGCCGCGACAGCGCTCAACGCGATCAATAACGGCGCCGAACTGGTAATCATATCGGGCTCGCTGAATAGCTTTCCATACAGCTTCGTAACGACAAAAGAGATTCGCCGACAGGAAGATTTGGTTGGCAAAAAAATCGGCATCCTCGCCGTCGGCGGTGCCACCGAAACCGCGACGTTCCTCATGCTCAAAGCATGGAACATCCCGCGCACCGCGGTGACAATTTTTCCCGCCGGCGATTCCGCTTCGCGCATCATCGGCATTTCCACCAAAGCCATCGACGGCACCATGCTCTCCTACCCTGATATTAATGAAGCGCTACGGTTGGGCATGCACGAGCTCGCCAAAATGAATGAAGTCAAAGGCACTTCATTCCCGATGAACGTCATGGTGGCGCGCCGTTCTTTCGTCGAAAAAAATCGCGAGACTGTAAAACGCTTTCAACAGGCCCATGCCGAAGGTGTCTACCAGTTCATGAACAACAAAGAGCGCGGCTTGGCCGTGCTGTCGAAGTGGCTCCGTTTCAAAAACCCGAAAGCGATCGAAGAGACCTACCAGTATTTCGCCAAGAGCTTTGCCTTCCCCACCCGCGTCTCCCACGAAGGCCTGCGCAACACGCTGGAGATCATCGCTCAACGTACGCCGTCCAGCAAAGTCGACATGACCATCAGTAAGTATCTCGATGAAAGCACCCTCGACGAGCTCGAGCGCGAGGGCTTCTTCAAACGGCTGGCGGGGAAATAAGAACTCACCACGAAGTGATTCATGTGCTCACGCGCGCCCAAAACTTCTTTTTTTCCGAACTTCGTGCCCTTCGCGTCTTCGTGGTGAAAAGATCCCTTTCTCCTTGACTGCTCAAGTCACGCGAGATAAAGCCTGTCGCATAGACGTTATGCCCGGAGGCAACTCATGCGAACATTCTTTGCTCTCGCAATTGGCTGTTTGGTATTCGCCCAAGGGTCGGCGGTTTTCGGCCAATCGGCGCAAACCGTCGCCGCCGCCAAGAAAGACGGCGGCAAGGTGATCGTTTACACGTCCATGGAAACCTTCACCGCCGATGCGCTCAAGGCCGCCTTCGAGAAGAAAACCGGCCTGCAGATGGAATATTGGCGCGGCGGTTCAACAGAGGTCATGGACCGTGTGCTCGCCGAACACCGCGTCGGCAAGCCCATCTTTGACGTGGTCGCCACCACCGGCGATCACATGCATGTGATGGCGAAAGAAGGAGCCTTCGCGAAATACGAATCGCCAGCGCTCAAAGGCTTCGCCAAGGACGCCATCGATCCGGTACTCGGCGCGCGCTATCGCAACGTGCTCTATGGCGTGATTTTCAATAAAGCCGGCGTCAAAGCGGCCGAGGCGCCGAAAACTTTGGAGGACGTGGTTAAGCCAGAGTATCGCGGCAAGCTCGTCATGCCCCACCCGGTCAACCACACGCTGACGACCCAGTGGCTTGGCAGCTTGGACAAAATCATGCCCAAGGAGCGGGCTGAAAAATTCATCCGCGATCTCGCCGCCGCCAAACCGCAATTTGCCGAGTCCATCGTCCCCGCGGCCGACAAAGTCGGCACCGGCGAGGTGCCCATCGGCATCACCTTCGTGCGCTTCGTGCTAACGTACAATAAACAGGGGGCGAGTTTAGACTATGTGCGCGACTACCGCATGCTCGGCGACGGCCAATATATCAGCCTAGCCGCCAAAGCGCCGCGGCCCAGCGCGGGCAAGGCGTTCATCGATTTTTTTCTCGACGAAGAGAGCATGAAAATCCAGGCCTATACCGGCGAGTTCGTCAACCGCAGAGGCATCTACCCTGCGCTGCCCGACGCGGAGAAAATCAAATTTGTCCAGATGTACCAGTTCACCAAAGAGGACTACGAAGTAAAAAAGAAAGATTACCAAAAGATCTTTTTGCAGTAGCAAAACAAGACATCAGGACTCACCACGAGGCACGAAGGACAAGAGTTTCTTTTGTTATTTCACACCGACCAAGGAGACCCAGACAATGGCAAAGTTCGTTATCGACGCCGACGGCCACATCATGGAAGACCACAAGGACATCTTCTCTCACATCAAAGGTAACTTTGGCGAAATGAACTGGCATACGACCTGGCCGATGTTCGACGCCGACGGTTGGCAGCGCGGCTTGTCACGCAAAGGGAAGCGGGAAGATCCCGACGCCGAGCGCTGGATCAAATTTCAGGACGAGAACGGCGTCGACATGGCAGTGCTCTATCCAACTTCGGCGTTGGCACTGGGAATGATCGCCCTGCCCGCCTGGGCGTCGGCGCTCGCCCAGGGTTACAACGATTGGCTCTATCACCGATTCACTAGCCAGTCGCCGCGGCTCAAAGGCGTCGCCCTCCTCGCGCCGCAAGATCCGCAGGCGGCAGCAGCGGAACTGCGCCGCTGCGTCAAAGACCTGGGCTTCTGTGCCGGGCTTTTACCATCGGTCACGAACAACCGCGTGCCGCTCTACGGCTCACCGGAATTTCACGTCATCTACGACGAAGCACAACGATTAGACATCCCGCTGACGATCCACGGCGGCGTCAGCCAAAATCTTGGCTTGGACCGCGTGCAAAGTTTCCTCGAAGCGCACATGCTCGAACATCCAGTGGGTTTGTTCCTGCAATTCACTAACATGATGTTCCAGGGCGTGTTTCAAGAATTTCCCAAGCTGCGCATGGCCTACCTCGAAGCCGGCGCCGGTTGGGTGCCGTTCATGATGGACCGCATGGAGGAAGACTATGAAAAGTTTGCCGCTCGCCTCGCACCGCATTTGAAACATCCGCCCAGCCATTTTTTCGAGAGCGGCAACATCTTCGTCACGATGGAAGTGGAAGAACGCACGGCGCCGTACGTCATTAAGTTATTGCGCGACGACACGATTATGTGGGCCTCAGACTTTCCCCACGAGCGCGAGCGCGACCAATTCGGCGGCGATCTACCGACGTTGCGCGCGCGCAAAGATCTGACTGACGAATTTCGCAACAAAATGCTGTGCGACAACCCGGTGCGGTTTTATCGCCTGAGCGAAGGCGACATCGCCGCGGCACGGAAAGCGAAAACGCACTAAAGGGTCGGTCGAAAAAAATCGCTTTTAAGTTCGAGTCCGCCCCCTGCTGGCCGCCTTGATTTGCCGGCGGCAGGTGTGCAGCACCGCTTCGGTGTAGCCGTTGGCGCTTTGCCAGCCAGTGAAAACTAGATCCAAAGCAGCTTTGAAGGCGATGCTTTGATCGAAGTTCGGCGCCATGTTGCGGTAATTTTGATCGCCGCAGTTTTGCCGGTCGACGATGCCCGCCATGCGCTTGAAAGTCTCGATCACTTGAGCGCGGCTGACAATGCCATGGTGCAGCCAATTGGCGATGTGCTGGCTGGAGATGCGCAGAGTGGCGCGATCTTCCATCAGCGCAGTGTCGTGGATGTCGGGGACCTTTGAGCAACCGATGCCTTGATCGACCCAGCGCACCACGTATCCCAGAATCCCTTGGGCGTTGTTATCGAGCTCGCTTTGAATCTCCGCGCTGCTCAGTGCGCGATCGAGCAGCGGCGGTGTCAGGATCGCGTCCAGATCGGCGCGACGCCGCTGCGCCAGCGCCGCTTGTTTCTTGCACACATCGACGCGGTGGTAATGCAGCGCGTGTAGCGTGGCGGCGGTCGGCGACGGCACCCAGGCCGTGTTCGCGCCCGCCTCCGGGTGGGCTTGCTTGGCATCCATCATCTTGCGCATCTCGTCGGGCATGGTCCACATCCCCTTACCGATCTGCGCTTTGCCTGGCAGGCCGGTGGCGATGCCGATGTCGACGTTGCGATCTTCGTAGGCGCCCAGCCACGGATAATTCTTGATCGCTGTCTTCGGCGCCATCGGCCCGAGCTCCATGCTGGTATGAATTTCGTCGCCGGTGCGATCGAGAAATCCGGTGTTAATAAAGACGACTCGTTCGCGGGCCGCGCCGATCGCTTGCTCTAGGTTGACCGTCAGACGGCGCTCTTCGTCCATGATGCCGATCTTGAGCGTGTTGCGTTTCAGTCCCAGCGCGGCTTCGACGCGCTCGAACAATTCCACCGTTGCGGCCACTTCTTCGGCGCTGTGCTGCTTGGGTTTGACAATATAGACACTGCCGCTCCGACTGTTGACCACCGTGCCCGAGCGCCGCAAATCGTGCAGCGCTGCCAACGCAGTCACCATGGCGTCGAGAAAGCCCTCGGGAATTTCTTCGCCCGCCATCGTCGTTACCGCATCCGTATACATGTGCAGGCCAACATTGCGCACCAGCATGAGACTGCGCCCCGGCAGAGTTCGGCTCTCACCGTTGGGCGCAGTAAAGCTAATATCGGCATTCAAGCAACGCTGCATTTCCCGCCCACCCTTTTCAAAGCTGGCGGTTAACGTTCCTTTCATGAGGCTGGTCCAGTTGCGATAGACGCGGACTTTATCGCCGGCATCAACGGCTGCCACTGAATCTTCGCAGTCTTGGATCGTCGTCACCGCGGCTTCGAGAACCACGTCTTTGACGCCGGCTGCATGCGCCTTGCCGATGGGATGAGCGCGATCGATAATAACCCTGATATGCAATCCGTTGTTCCTAAAAATTACTTCGAATAACTCCCCTGCGGCTTCCCGGTAGCCGACAAACTTCCTGCCGTCAGCCAAACCAGCCTCGCGGCCGTCCTTGAGCTGCACGGCTAATCGCTTGGTGCCATTGACATCTTTTAACTCATAAGCGGCGACCTCCGAGAACTTTCCTCCGGCGAGGCCGACGGCTTCATCTAAAAATGCCTCGGCATAGGCGATCACCTTGGCACCGCGCCGTGGGTTGTAGCCTTCGCCTTTTTCAGCACCGTCGCTTTCAGGGACGACGTCGGTGCCGTAGAGCGCGTCATAAAGACTGCCCCAGCGGGCGTTGGCGGCGTTGAGCACGTAGCGCGGGTTGTCGAGCGGCACCACGAGTTGCGGCCCTGAGATCGAAGAGATTTCTCGGTCCACATTGGCGCTGCATATTTGAAAATCTTCGCGTTCTGAAACCAGATAGCCGACTTGGGTGAGGAATGCTTTGTACTCACCCACGTCGAAGGCTTTGCCTCGCTGCGCTCGGCACCAGTCATCAATTCGCCTTTGCAGCCGATCACGGTGATCCAGTAGCGCACGATTTCTCGGCGCCAAGTCAGCGACAACCTTGCTCAAGGCATCCCAAAATGAATTGGGATCGATACCCGTGCCAAGCGCGATTTCATCCTCCACCAAACGGTAGAGCCGCGCGTCAATGCGTAAACCAGAAGTTTCGATGTAGTGAGCCATGGACCGATGCCCTGCACTCCCAACCTGTTGCGGCACAGCTAAGCGCTGCGCCGGGCCGTGCGCCGCGTCTCACTGCGACGCTTCACGGGTTTGAACTGCGCTCTGATGAAGCGCCTGATCGAATCTTCATTGGCAAAAATCTTTTGCCCCCGTGCATGGTCGACTTCGATGGCGATCATGTTCGGATCGTCGGTGCGCGCGGCGCGGAACACACCGTTCTGGATCATGCGCTGCACCGACAAGCGGTTGTCGTCGGTCGGCGTGACATAGTGCACGACCTCGGTTTTGTAGCGGTGCAGGAGGAAAAAGTGCATTAAAGTCATCAGCCGCCGCGAGCGAAACTTTTTCATCGTATTCTGGTCTTTGACGGCAAGAAATTTTCGGCCATCGCGATCTTTATCGACACGAAAGATAATTTCGGCAATCTTGTCTTTGGCCTCGTCGAAGACATTAAGCATCATGTCTTCGGAACCAGCCCAGCGCTCCTTCAATTCAACCGCCAGAGCGCCGCCATGATAGAGTTTCTGCTGGTGCCAGTGCTCCGCCCACACGCTGAGCCATTTCTCCAAAACGCTCGTGGGCACCTCGACGGCTTTGCGATGCTGCGTTTCGGTCGACTTGCCGCCCATGGAAGAACTGGTGAGCGAAGCGCCGCGCGCGGCGCGCCGGAAACGGTCGGCCCAGTCACCGCCGACAAAGCTCTGCGGGAACTGCGCCGGGTCGTGCGCCAAGCGCAAAGCGCGCTGAATCAATCGCACGAAGCCGAGCACACCCTCTTCTTTTAGAGCGCGCGCCAATCGGCCATTCATCAACGCTTCAGTCTGATGGCCGCCGTAGGTGATGAAATTAAAGACGTAGCCCATCTTGCCCAACTCGTTGGCGAAGTTACGGATCTGATCGTCGGTAAAACCCCAGATGTCCCAATTCCAGGACGGCGATAAATTATAGGCCAGCATCTTTTCTGGATGCAGCGCATGAATCGCATCCGCCCAGGCTTTGTCGTCGACGAGATCGGGCTTGGCCGTTTCACGCCAGATAAGATCGGCGAATGGCGCCGTGGCTAACCCTCTCGCCGTGGCCATATCGCGACCGCCGGTGATGATGTAGAAACCCTCTGGGGTTCTCGGCAAGTGCCAATCCCAGAAAATATCGATACCCATGGCAGCAGCGCGGGCCCGCGCTTCGGGATACGAAACACCAGCGGCATACTTCTTCCATTCCTCGACGGACACGGCACGCTTGCCCTTCCCCTTAGTACCGTTCTCCATCGCCGCTGCGACGGCCTCGGCAAAGGTCTTGAGCCCAGCTTTCTCCGCCCACGCTTGCCGGACGTTGGCCACCACGCCATCGACGGTTTCTTCGACCACCTTCTTCACGTTGATTTCCAGGGCGGCTAGCTGTTCACGAAAATCCCGCTGGCCTTTCCCAACTCGGCGCGCCTGCTGGCGCAATTTCTTAAGCGCGGCGATTTCCCGCTCGATGTGCGCTATCCCAGCAGCGATGGAGCCGTCGAGACGCTCGCGTTTGAGCCATTTTTCCGCGTCGCGGTAGGCCAGTTCGGAGAGCTTGTAAAGAAGATGGCCGTTAATTTCCTTGAAGCCTTTTTGGTAAAACCGGCGAATCACCGCCAGGCTCACGTTTTTGAACGGCACGATGTCAGGATTGGTGGCGCCATAAATAAACGGATGATCGCGCTCGTCGTCGGCGCTGTCGATCGCCGTGGCATCGTGGGAATCGGTGCGAGCGACGATCACGCCCGGCACGTTCATGATGTCGTATTGCAGCCGCGCGGCGTTCAGCCGCGAAATCATCTCGGCCGTCGAAACCAAAACTTTTTGACCTTGATGGCCGCACACTTTGCTACCGCCGCGCTGGTCTTCGATGTGGATCGCGCCGATGTTGTTTTCGACGAAGGTCTTCACCAGGTTGCGCGTGTGGTGCTCGCCGCCGTGGCCGGTGTCGCCGTCAGGAATGATCAGCGGCGGGCTAAACTCGATGGCGCGACTCTTTTTTCTTTGCAGCGACGACATGCGGATGCGCCGGGAGCGCTGCACTTCGTCTTGATGCATTAGGGCACGCACCCAAGCGCCGCCTTCTTTGGGCACCCGGTCCAACGCATAGTTGGCCAAGTCGGCGCCCGGGTCCTCCGCTTCAGATCCCTTAGCCGATGTAGCCCAGCCGCCGAGATACAAAACTTTGATTCCTTCCATGACCGCGCGCACCGCGCCCGTGGGTGAATACGGTCCGTAGGTTATTTCCTGTTTCTTGTTGCGAAACAGAGACTGCAAGTAGTCAAAGAGTTTTATGGCTGACTGCTTGGCGATGGTGTAGTCGGTCTGCAAGTTTCCTCGCAACGAAACTACTTCGGCGGCCGTATGCAGCCGTGTGATGTGCCGGAAACGTGGGCTGTGAAACCAGACTTCGGTATCGTGTAACTCGTTAGCCCATGCGATTGCCTCGAGATCGCGCCGCGAATCCAAACGAATGATTTTGTCCGCCATGTCGCAAACCTTCCTGTTAAGGATGTAAAGTCGGCTATTCTGACAAGCCCGTTTAGCCGCCGTGGGAAGGGAACTCTACAAAACGAATTCGATGAGTCAAGTCAGCCGGGCACGCAGAATTTCGCGCTGCGGGCTATTGGTCAAACACTGGAGATGAAGGCAAACGCTTGCTTTGAAAATCGAAGACCTAGTTTCGCCGGAGAACACCAACGCTCAGTCAACAGCAAACACGACATCCTTGTTACGAATGGGCCGGATCGGTGTACTCGATTGAGATCTGGTCAGCTCGAAGGCCTTAAATAGAGACTTGCCTTCGGCAAGAAAGCCGTAAAAACACTCCTCCCACTCGGCGGCCTGCTCGCCGGTGATCGTCGCGTCCGCCGCCGCCATGTTGGCGATATGCGACACCTCGACGCCGAGCAGCAATGCCTTGCACGTCGCCAAGACGACGAGCTTAGTGTTGGACTCTTTAAGCAAAACACCGAATCCCTCGGCTGACATCTTGTCCACCGCTGCGGTGGCTGGTTTGTTGGTCCCGAAGTCGATAGGACTGAAGATCAGATCGGCGTCATCGGCATCGACCCCGAGCACCAGATGCACGATATCGAAGCGCTGCTTGGTCAAGAGCTCGCGGAGCCGCTTGGCGGTAAGGCTGCGCTCCACTTCCACACACTTGGGAAAAGTTTTTTCCAGGACGGCGACGTCGAGATCGAAGCCCAAACTGGGCTCGGCGAATTGCTCGCTGGCGGCGCACAGAATGCGCGGGTTCTTGATGATCTCAGCGCTCTCACGCGCTGCGATATATTTTTTTTCGATCTGGTTTAGCTCGGCGGCGATCTTGGTGAAGTCCGCGTCGGGAACTTTAACGTTCGCTAGCTCCGCAAAAGCGTCGAAAAACTTTTGCAACCCGGATGATCCTATCGTCGGTCATGGCGACATAGGTGATATCCGCGCCGCGCAAATTCGCCGTCACCCCCGGCGGACCGGTGAGCTGCCCCAAATCCACTTCACCCGAAAGCATCGCCTGAATCACCGTGCTGCCGCCGGGAATGTAAACCACCGTGGAAGCCAAGCCGTATTTCGTATACAGCCCGCGCTTCTCCGCCAGCGAAACCAGCAACGCGTGCGGATCAACGGAACTGTACGCAATCCGAATACTATCGGCGGCATGCACAACGCTTGCACACAATAGCCAAAGCCAAACTACTAAGAAAAACTTTCTGACTCTGACTCGACTCCCTCTTTTCCGAACTTCGTGTCCTTCGTGCCTTCGTGGTGAAAGTGTATTCTCACAACGCGAACAGCTCCTTCGCGTTCTTGTACAAAATCTTTTCCTTCGCGTCGTTGGACAACTGCTTGTGGTCGCGCAGATCGGTCAAATTATGCGGGAACTCATTATCCCAATGGGGAATATCCGAGGCATAGAGAAAATGCTCGGCGCCGACGTAGTCGACCGTATGAACCAACTGCGACTCACCAGGCTCGACGCTAAAATACAGCTTCGACTGGCGCACCAAGTCGCTCGGCTTTTTTTTCAGCAGCGGCATTTCAATTTCAGCGCGCTTCTCCCAATGCTCGTCCAGGCGATCGAGATAGTAAGGCAGCCAGGTCGCGCCGATTTCCAAGAAGGCTAGCTTCAACTTTGGAAAACGCACCGGCAGACCCTGGCAAACTATGCTGGTGAACTGCAAGAGAATGCCGACCGGAAACGCATAACTGTGCACTTCTGAAAAAGTCGATAACCCCGAGGTCCCCAGCTCGCGCGAGGTGTTGCGCGTGCCGTGGATGCCGAGCACCACGCCGAGCTTTTCTGCCTCTTCGTAAATTGGATCGTAGAACGGATCGCCCAAAGCCAGCGGCAACCCTGTCGGCAAAATCTCGAAGCCCTTCAAGCCCAACTCCGTCACCGCGCGGCGCAGCTCCTGCGCCGCCGCCTGCGGCGCGCGCATCGGCAGACAGCCGACACAAGACAAACGATTCGAGCGCGCATTGTACTCCTTGGCGAAATGGGTGTTCGAGGCTTTTGCAACCGCGATTTGGTACGGCACCTCCTGGTTTTTTGCGATATTGCCCGAACCAGTCGGAAAGCAGATCGCTTTTTCGATGTCGTACTCGTCCATGATCTTGTGCCAGTTATCGACCTGCTGCGCCGCGCTCAAGCCGCGCCAGTTCCGTGCCATCTCGAAGGAATCCATCATGTCGTTGTCCCAAGGCTGATCGCCCGGCCACAAACTCGTCGGCCGCTTGACCCAGGGCTCTTCGAGATACTTGCGAATGTCCGATTGCCGTTCGAGCACGTGACCATCGGTGTCGATGCAAGGAATGTTTGCCATCGGTTCCTCCTTTGGCGTTGATCGATTTAGTGCTGTTTTAGTCCCGACCGGAGCGCAGTGTCAACGTGCCGCGGTTGGCTGAGGAAAACTCGCAACCCGAAACTCGAAACCGCGCGCTATGCGCGCACGTACTCCAGCAGCGCCGCCTGCCAATCGCGCATGGGCGGCAAGCCAATCTGCTCTGACAAGATGCAGCGCATCGGAGTATAGCGCGGCCGCACCGCGACGCGCTGCATATCGCGTTCGTGTGTAACGTCGATCAGCGCGTCGATCTGCGCGCGGCTTAAGCCGGCGAGCTTGCCCGCTTCGAGGGCGTACTCGTAATAGGTGCACACCCCTTCGTTGACCACGTGAAAGGTTCCGTAGGTTTGTTTGCTTCGGATTGCCAGCACCCGATCGACGAGATCAGCGGCGTAGGTCGTGCTCGACCAGATATCGTCGATCGCCCGCACCCGCTTTCCGGAGCGCAGATCGTCGCGCACCGTGCAGAGAAAGCTGTTCTTGCCACGGCCATAAACCCATGAAGTGCGGATGATGTAGCTGCGCGCGCAGGCCTCGCGCACCGCTGCCTCGCCGGTAACTTTGAACTTGCCATAGTTGTTCACTGGGTTTGGTTGGTCGTTGATCGTGTAGAAGGGCCGATCGAGAGGCTCGCCATCGAAGGCGTACTGGGTGCTGAAGTGGATGATCTCTGCGCCAAGCTCGTTCGCCGCCCGCGCGAGAAACCGCGGCCCTTCGACATTCACAGCGTGGGCTTTGGTGGGATTTTCCTGTGACTCGTCCACCTGGATCACCGCACAATTGACGATCAGACCAGGGCGTTCAGCCCGCACACATCGATGGACCGCGTCTCGATCGGTAATATCGAGGTCTGAGCGCTTGAGCGCAACCACGTCATATTCGCGCGCAGCGCGCGCGGTGAAATAGCCGCCGACAAGCGCGGCAGCACCGGTGACTAGGATTTTCATTACCCTTCGACTCTAGGACGAGCCGAAGAAGTCATCAAGAGATTTCAGGGGAGCGCCAAGCGCTCCCCTGAAACATTGTGGGGACTGTGGGAGTCGAGCGGGGCTCGGGTTAGTATTCGCTGCGCTGGCGGCGCAAGCGCTCCAGCTCGGCACGCTGGCGCTCGACTTCCGCCTGGTTCTGGTAAATTTGCCGGTCCTGCTCATTGGCCTGATTTTCGCGACCTTGCAGCTGATCGCCGATCAAAGCGCCAGCGCCAAGGCCAAGCACCGTGCCGATCCCCGCACCTGCCGCCGGCCGGCGAACCGCTGTGCCAATAATGCCGCCGGCCGTGGCACCGCCAAGGGCGCCGATGGCGGCGCCTTTCTCTCGGGTCGTAATCTGCCCGCCGGCGCAACCCACCAGCAAGCTCCCGCACAATACCGTTACAACCATGGAACCGGAGAGTTTCTTTAAATTCAATTGTTTGTTCATGTCCGACATCTCCTTTCCTGGATTAGACGGGTGACCCTGCGAAACGTTACAACAAGAACATTAGGAAATCGGAAAAGAGAGGAAAGCGGCCGCGAAAAGAAAAACTACTAAACTTGCGAAACAAGCTAAATTTTGGCTAACCGGCCATCCGATGGCGTGATTTTCGTGGGTTTTGCTGTTGGTGTGCAGGATGGCGCCAAGAGCGCCGCAGGCAGGACTACGATGCCGGCAGCTGCGGCTCCAGCGCCGTCGACTGCGTGCCATGCTTCTGGTCGACAAGTTCCATGTAGACGGTGCCAAAAACGATTTTGCTGGTAAGCATCACCGGCACGCGCCGCTCGTCGGCGGAAATCCAGATGGCCGCCTCGTTTAGCCGCTGCGCGTAACCGTTTTTCATCAAATTCTTTACCCGCGGCAAGATTTTAAAAGCGTCGACGTTGCCGGATTTGATCTTGATCGTCTCACGCTTCTCAACTTCAAGGTCGAGCAGATAGCGGTACTTACCGCCAAAGATGTGAAAATAAAGGTGGTCGCCAACTTTGATGTCCTGGCTGCGCGCCAGGTACACTGCCGTAATTGGGTCGAGGGTGTTCAGCGGCTGATCGAAATCGTAGTTTTTGACTTTCTTCCGCTCATCGCGCCGCACGGTCCACTTCTTGGTGGGGGCGTCATATTGCGCCACGGTATCGATCACTTTGGAGTTCTCGCGCTGGCTGAAGGTAAACTTGCTGGGCGCAAGGGTCTTGGCTTCGATGGTCGAGGTGATCGTGTCGCGCATCTTCCAGACGAAGTCCAGGGCGCGCGACGACTTCGCCTCGACCCGAACGTTGTAGAACTTTTTACCGTCGATGATTTGCGGCGTCGTGACAATCTCGGCGCGCGCCACCGAAATCAGGCCGTTCCAGTTGGTGTCATAGACCACTCGCTCACCGGAGTCGAAGGGATAAAACTTCGGCTGGTAGACGGGTACGCTTTTCGCTTCCGCGCCGGCCTGGGCGGCCCAAACGCTGCCGGAAGACAGCACCAAACCGAGCATAACCCGGCAACTCGTCTGCCTGATGGTTTTGGCAAGATTCATCTCACACCTTAGACGTCTGATTTCCAATACTATTTACTGCGCTTGCCGCTTTGAGTAAAGCCATCGGCGCCTGGATTAATTGCAGCGAAAGGGGAGCTGGGCTAGTATTTTGACAATTTCCCGAAAAGGAGTCCCCGTTGGTGACGCGCCTTCGAATCGCATTGGCTCGCTCGTTCTGGTTATCGGTAGTTTTGGGCTTTTAT
Organism: Deltaproteobacteria bacterium; assembly: GCA_016874755.1. Lineage (NCBI taxonomy): Bacteria > Pseudomonadati > Myxococcota > Myxococcia > Deltaproteobacteria bacterium. The sequence continues at coordinate 32,591 of VGTH01000047.1, forward strand.
TTTGCCGCAACCGCACACGGTCAAGCGACCGTTCCTGACAAATCCACGACGCTACCGTCTGCCCAGGCCATCAAAGCCTGTATGGGCGGTGCCCAGAGCGCCGAATGCTTGGACCAATTGTTTCGCGATGCGCTGAAGAAGCACTCCACCCTCGACGTTCTCAAACAAATTCAGCGCTTCGAAGCGACCGATACCGACCTGCGCCGCGACTGCCACCCGGTGGTCCATGCTGTCGGACGCGAGACCTTTCTCCTTAAGGGCACCATTCACGATTCGTTCTCGGCCTGCGATCAGACCTGCCATTCCGGCTGCTACCATGGCGCGGTGGAGCGCTTTCTACGCGGCGATGCCGTTTATGGTCAGACCTATCGACATCCCAACCAAAATGAGCTTAAACAAAAGGCCGCCGCGGCCTGCGACCCCAAAACACCGCTGCGCTTTCGCTATCAATGCCTGCACGGTCTCGGCCACGCTATCATGTATTTCGCGAGCTACAATCTGACCAACTCGCTGGAAATCTGTGACGCCCTCGAGGACGAATGGAGCCGGAGCTCCTGCTATGGCGGCGTGTTCATGGAGAACGTGTCCAACGCCATCAACGAAAAAAAGAACTTCAGCCCCACCGACTATCATGCTCCCTGCAATCGCTTGGATGCCAAGTACCGCAACGACTGCTACATCATGCAAACCTCGCGCATGACCGAAATGGGCTTGTCCGCCGAACGGGTGTTGGAGGAGTGCGCCAAAGCCGGCGAGTTTGCCGACTCCTGCGCGCTCTCGCTGGGTCGCGACCTGTCCAACGATTCGCGCGTCGGCAAGAGCCCGGCGGTCGCGAAAAAGTGCGAGATGGCGAGCGGCTCAACCCTCCAAGCCTGCGTCCGGGGCGTGATCTTCGCACTCATCGATAACACTTGGGACGGCCGCTACGCCCTTCCCTTTTGCCATCGTCTCGCCAGCGCGCTGGACCAAGACTATTGCTTTAAGGAAAGCGGGCAATACATTGCCGGCTATTTTCCGGAACCCGCCGCAGACATGGGCCAGCAGTGCGCGCGCTATGTGCCGGAGTCGCCGCGCTGCACCGGCAACCCGGTGGCGCAGAACCAATAGCACCGTCCTAACGCACTTCCAGCCATTTCACTTGCACTGCGGGACAGTTGATGCCACAGTAGGCGCAATCAGCTGCACCGTTTTTACCGCCCCGGAAGATGAAATTTCATGGCTGAAGCTGTTTTGATGGTCATCGACGATGAGCTCGGCGTACGCGAATCGCTCAAGATGGTTTTCTCCAACGACTTCCGGCTCATCGAGGCAGACGCGGTGGATGTCGCTCTGCCGAAAATCGACAGCGAGCGGCCCCATGTGATTCTTTTAGACGTCCTTCTGCCGCGCACCGATGGCATCGCAGCGCTCAAACAAATCAAAGCACTCCACCCTGCCTGCGAGGTGATCATGCTCACGGCATTGAACAATCGCCAGATCGCCAGCGCCGCCTTGGACTACGGCGCCTTCGACTTTGTCGGCAAGCCGTTCGACGTCGTCGACCTGCGCGCCAAGGTCAACCGCGCGTTGGTCAAGATATTTCAAGCCCGCGCCGTTCCCGTCGCCGAAACCTCTGAATGAGTTCATAACGTGAACGGCTAGTTTCAACCGTGCCATGGTCTCGGGCTGGTCGAGGTTTCCAAGGCGCGGCCGCTTCTCGGTGAGTTTTCGTCCCATGAAATCAGCGCAAACCCAGTTTGCTCTCTGCTTGCTGCTACTGCTCGCCGGCTGCGCTACCCTCAAGCAGTGCGCCTACGAGGGCGTCAACCGCGACCAGTGGCAACACCCCGACAGGGTGATCGCCGCGCTTAAGATAGCACCGGGAGCCCGGGTCACCGATCTCGGCGCCGGTAGCGGCTACTTCACCTTTCGCCTGGCGCACGCAGTGGGCGCAGAGGGCGTTGTCTATGCCGTCGACGTCGACCAGGACATGATCGCGCTGGTGCAAGCCAAAGCCACAGAGCAAAACGCTGGCAACATCCGCACCGTGCAAGCTAAGAGCGACGATCCCCAGTTGCCGGAAAACGTCGATCTCGTTTTCACCAGCAACACCTACCATCACATCGATGGCCGCGTGGTCTATTTCAAAAACCTGCAAAGACATCTGCGGCCGGGCGCCCGCGTCGCGATCATCGATTTCGACCGCCGTGCCGCCTGGCTCGACCGCCTGTGGACCCACTACACGCCGAGCAGCTTCATCAAGAGCGATATGCAGCAGGCGGGCTACCTGCTCGCGCAGGAGTTCGACTTTCTCGATCGGCAATCGTTTCTCATTTTCACGCCACTGGCTCAAGCTCCGCGAGCTGGCCGAGCAGACTCTCCACCTCGCGCGGCTCCCGCAAGTTGAAGCGCGCCAGGGTGCGCGCAATGCCGACGCGGATCGACCAGGCATCCTTGGGCAGCATCGCGAATAGCTCTTCGTCGTCGAGGTCGTCGCCGATGGCCAGCACAAAGTCGCTGGGCCGATCCACCGAGAGTTGCCGCACTGCGTTGGCTTTGCTAATGCCGGAGTTGCGCACTTCCACCGTCTTGCTGCCCTGGACCACTTGCACATCGATATTGCCGGTGAAGTTGAGCAAATCATCGGTCAGCTCGCGCGCCATGACCATCCCTTGCTCGGCGTCAGCGCGGCGATAGTGCCAGACCAACGACAGTTCTTTTTCTTCGACGAATGCCCCCGGCAAGCGGTCGCTGTAGAGCTGCAAGATCGGCAGCAGCTTGCTTTTCCAATCCGCGCCGGCGCTCTGTGAGGCGCGCCAACAGGCGGTTCGCGACCTGACCCAGGCGCCATGTTCCGCGACCAAACCGATCGGCAGCGCACCGAACCATCTTTGCAGCGTTGCCCGGTCGCGGCCACTGACGATCACCAGGCGATTTTCTTTGGTGGCGCCGAGCCGCAGCAGCACATCGAGCAAAGCCGGTCCGGGTTTCGCCGACTTGGGCTCTGGCGTAAGCGACACTAGCGTGCCGTCATAGTCGAGCAAAAGCAGTCGCGCACGGCTGTTGCGGTAGGCCTCGATCAGCGCTTTGCGCTCAGTGTCGCCCAGGAGCTTGGCGAAAACGCGGTCACGGTTAGGCCGCGCCGCTTGCAGCTCGCTCAAAAAGTCGGCCGCCCAGCGCGCCAGGTCGTAGCGCTGCAAACGGCTTTGCATGATTTCCATGCGCCGGCGCTGTTCCTCCTCCGGCATCTCCAACGCTTCTAGCAACGCCTGGGCAATCTCCTGGCGATTGTTCGGATTGATCAAGATCGCCTCGCCCAATTCGCGCGCCGCGCCGGCCATTTCGCTCAATACCAAGACACCGGTTTGGTCGCGCCGGCAGGCGACATATTCTTTGGCGATCAAATTCATGCCATCGCGCAGCGGCGTGATTAGAGCCACGTCGGCGAGCGCGTAGAGGGCGACCAACGCGTCGAAGGATTGCGCCCGGTACTGATAGAGAATCGGCGTCCAGCCGACGCTGCCAAAGCGGCCGTTGATCTGGCCGACGCGCTCTTCGATTTCCTTTTTCATGCGCTCGTAGTCTTCGATACCGATGCGCGACGGCACCACCACCATCAACAACGTGACTCGTCCGCGCCACGCCGGATACAGTTCGAGCAGCGTTTCAAAGCCGAGGAGCCGATGCAGAATTCCCTTTGAATAGTCTTGGCGGTCGATCGACAGAATCACGCGGCTGCCCGCCAGGGTTTGTTGCAGGGTCGCTCTCTCTCCCGCCACCCCAGCGCTCGCCGCCGCTGCGCTAAACTTGTCGAAGGGCACGCCCATCGGAAACGTGCCCGCCTTTACAGTGCGGTCTTGGACCAGCAGCTTGCCCATTTGGTGTTCGTGCCCGAGGACACGCAGGACGCAGCGCAGAAAGTATTGCGCGTAGTCGAAGGTATGAAAGCCGATGACGTCGGCTCCCAACAAGCCGGTGAGAATTTCACGGCGCCATGGCGCCGGCAACAGACGAAACACTTCGTAATGCGGAAACGGAATATGGAGAAAAAAGCCGATGGACAATGGCGGCATCTGCGCGCGAATCAACTCCGGCAACAGCATCAGATGGTAGTCATGAATCCACAAGAGATCGCCCGGCTTGAGCACCTCCAGGGCGGCATCGCAAAACGCCTGGTTGACTCTGCGATAGTGCTCCCAGAATTCCGGCTCGTAGCGCGCATAGAGCGGGAAATAATGAAACAACGGCCAGATCGTCTTGTTACAAAAACCCGCGTAGAACGCTTCGACGAGGTCGGGAGAGAGAAACACCGGATAGGCATGAAAGCGCGCCTGCGCTTCGGCCTTCACGTAGCCGCGCAACTTGGGACTGACCGCATCGCCCGGCCAACCGATCCAGAGATACTCGGCCTGGCCAATGTCGGGCAGCTTCGAGGGCTGCAGCAATGCTTGCAGGCCGGTGGCGACACCGCCGGCGCTCTCCTTGAACGCGACGGTGCCGCTACTCTCCTCCACCGTGAAGGGCAAGCGGTTTGACACCAGCACGATGCGTTTGGCGGCGCCGTTGTTGTCCATGATGTCCGCTGGGAAAATTCGCCACAGAGGCGCAGATCTCCCACGAGAGAGAATGCCCTTGCAATCTTTTTTCCGCCTGCTCCACGCCTCTGTGGTAAACCATCAGGCTGCTAAGCCTCTGCTTACTGTGCCGGCGCGATCCCGCTCACTTTCGCGACGCCGTCCTTCTCGCTGAACTTCACCATGACTTTGGAGCCTTCCTTGGCGTGCTCGACTCCCTTGGTGTCTTTGACAAGCTCCAAGGTCTCTTGTCCCTTGTCGGTGCGCACCACGATCAGGTTCTTTGCCCGGTCAACTTTCGCCACCGTTCCAGTCAATTCTGCGCTCCACAGCCTCGCTGCCGGAGAAAGCGCCATCGCAAAGATCAAACTTCCGATAATTTTCTTCATGATGTTGCTCCTTTCTCGTTCGCTGCACCGCGGGTTAGAAACTCTTCTTGGTGTTGTCGCCTGCGCCGGCGGCCAGCGGTTGCTGGTTTTTAGCGGCGTCCGGCTCATTCGTGACGGCAGCGCCAGCATTCGGTGCGGCCTTAGCCACCGGTTCACTGGCCGGTCTTTCCAGCGTGCCCGGCGGCGGCGCTTCCGCTTTGGTCGCGCTGGGATTTTCCACCGCCGGCCGATCGCGGCAGCCGGCGCCCAGTGCCAGTGCGACGGCAACGGCGGTCAACTGCCATCGAAGCATTGCTTTTGTCATAGTCTCGCCCTCCTTTACCGAATCGTTACGCTGCACACTGTCGCTACGAAGACTTGCTGCGCTCCTGCGTGATCAAGTCCAAAGTTTTCTGCCTGAGTTTTTCATCGGTGCTGAGCAGCGCGAAGATTTGATTGTAGCGGTCGGCGCTCAATCCTTCTTTCTCGAGCAGACTGGCGATTTTGCCATTGACTTCGGCGACGATCTCTTGTTTTTTTTCCGGCTCCTGGACCGCGTCGAGACTCTGCTGATAATTTGCGCGGATTTTTTGCAGGCCAACGTAGGTGCGCGCAAAGGCATTCAAGTCACGGTCGGTCGGCACCGTCTGCGGGCTGCTCGTTGACGGTGCCTCTTGGCTAAAGGTCGTGGGTAGGGACGCCGCCAACGTCGAAACGACGGCTAGTCCCAACGCAATGTTTCTAACTCGATGTAAGTGCATAGTTGTCCCTTTCGCCTTTTCGCGACTGGCGCGAAACCTCGTTGTCGCTCGATTCAAGGCTGCTGTGTTGTAAACACACCTAACCGCAAGGCGCATACCAACTCTGCACAGGCGCCCTAAGCCGCTTGAATCAAAGCACAAACGTGAGAGCCGAGTTTTCTTGCGAAAATTTACTTTGTAGGGGAATTCCTACGTGAATTTTTTCCGGTGAGAAAATTGCGCTGCGAATTCGATGTGTTTAGCAGTAGGAGAAAGCTTCACGACAAGCGCTGCGCGGCCGTGGCGAAACCGATTGCGTGAAAAGAACTGAGTCGATTTTTCGATTCCGATGAATCGAGCGAACGTTCGGTGCCGCGTCTCAGCGGATATAACGCGCGCGAGGGATGGCCAAATAAATTCCTAGCATGCTGAGCGTCCCCGCTACACTCATCAACGCCACCGCCCATTGCGCGCCCACCCACGAGGCAAATGCGCCGATGATCAAGCCGCCGATCATCAAGATCACTTGCATCATGTGAAACAGCGCAGTCGTGCGGCCGCGCATTTCGCGCGGCGAGTAGGTTTGAATGACCGTTTGCACCAACGCATGGGAGGCCACGTGGCAAAGCCCAACCAAGGCCATCAGCACGAGGGCGACGGAGAACCACGGACAGACAGCAAAGCCAACGACCAGCAAACCGTAGAGCCCCACGCCACATAACATCACCATGCCGCGTGGCAGACGATCGCCGAGTGTGGCGATCAACACCGAACTGGCCAACGCGCCGATGCCCATGGCGGTAAGCAGCAAGCCCTGCCCTTTCGCGCCGACGTTGAGCAAGTCGCGAGCGAACACCGGCAGCAGGGTGTTAAACGGAATGATGAACAACGAAGCAAAGGCCGTCACCAGGAGACCGGTGCGCACTTCGATGTTGCGCCAACTGTACTGCCAACCTTCGACGATGCTGCGCAGAAAACCCTCGTCATGGCCGCTGTGGCCGTGGCCTGCCGCCGCCGCCCTCTCCTCGGCGCGCAGCTTGATCGTCCAGATGATCGCCAACACATAGAATATCGCTTGCACGGCGTAGGCGCCGCCGGTGTTCCAGCCGGCGATGATGAGTCCAGCGATCGCCGGCCCGGTGATGCGCGCGACGTTGAACATCATCGCATTCAAACCGATGGCGTTAGTCAACGATTCCTTGGGCACGGCATCGGACACCAACGCGGCGCGCGACGGCTGTTGAAACGTCTGCACGCAGGCCATGACGACCGCAGTAAGATACACGTGCCAGGGCACGATGTTGCCGGCAAAGATCAGAATCGCTAGCAAACCGTAAAGGATCGCATCGACAACCTGGGCGATCATGATCTGTGCTTTGCGCGAATAACGGTCCGCCGTGCTGCCGGCAATCGGTGAGAGCAAAAGGATCGGCAGCGCCTGCACACCGCGCACCATGCCCAGTTGAAACGACGAATTAGTCAGTTCGTAAATCAACCAGCCGCGCGTGACCTGATCCATCCAGGTCGCCATCGAAGAAAACACATGGCTCGTCCAGAGCAACTGATAGTCCGGATGGCGCAGCGCTTCGAACGTCTTGAAGCGCAATATCCAAGCAAACAAGCCGCGCGCTTCGCGCACGACTCTGGTATTGTCCGACGGCTGCGCCCCTTCGCTTTCACGCGTGTCCATAGGTCATGCCGCGGCGACGCTCGCTCCGCCGGTTTTCAATTTTCCATTCTCACTTGTTAGCGGATCTGCCGCGCCTTGGGCATCATCAAAGAAATCGCCACCATCAGCGCCGTGCCCGTCAACGCCATCGAAGTTGCCGCCCAGCGCGCGCCGATGATCGCCGCTAGACCGCCGATGGCCATGGAGCCGATCACCAGAATCACTTGGGTCATGTGAAAGATGGCCATGGTTCTACCGCGAAACTCCGGCGGCGAGTAAGACTGAATCACGGTTTGGATCAGGGCATGGGATGTCACATGGCACAGGCCGATCAGAAACATCGCGATGAGCGACAGCGGATACCAGGTAGAAGCCGAAAAAATCATCACCAGGATACCGTAGAGCGCGACGCCCCCCAGCATAACGACGCCGCGCGGCATGCGGTCGCCGAGCGAGGCCACAAGGATCGAGCTAAACAAGGCGCCGATACCCATCGAAGTGAGCAGCATTCCTTGGCCCGAAGCGCCGACATGGAGAATGTCGCGGGCGTAGACCGGCAGGAGCGTGGTAAACGGAATCAGCAAGAACATAGAAATCGTCACGATCAAGAGACCGATACGCACCTCGTCATTGCGCCAGCTAAACTTCCAACCTTCAACCATGTTGCGGCTGAAGGATTCGGCGGGGCCGCCGTGACCTTTTCCCACCGGCGCAGCGCGGTTGTCGGCGCGCAGCGCGATTGTCCAGAACGTCGCCAGTAGATAGAAAAGCGCCTGCACCGAATAGGACGCGCCGGTGCCGAAAGCCGCGATGAGAATGCCGGCCAACGCCGGGCCGGCGCTGCGCGCTGAGTTGAACACGACGGCATTCAAACCCAGCGCATTGGTCAAGTATTTCGGCGGCACCGTATCGGACACCATCGAAGCGCGCGACGGCTGCTGAAAGGCCTGCACGGTGGCCAACCCAACGGACGTGACATAGACGATCCACGGCTGGATCTGACCCGTGAAGATCATCGTCGCCACCCACCCATAGAGGACCACATCGGCGAGCTGCGCCACGATCATCTGGGTCTTGCGCGAGTAGAGATCGGCGGCGCTGCCCGCAATGGGTGAGAGCAAAAGCGTCGGAATAGCCTGCACGCCGCGCACCAAGCCCAACTGCCACGACGAGTGCGTCAGCTCATACATAAGCCAGCCGCGCGCGATGGAGTCCATCCAGGTTGCCATCGAGGTAAAAATCGTGCCGTACCACAGCAGGCGAAACTCTTTGTGGCGCAGCGCTTCGAGCGCGCGCAGGCGCAGCACAGCATCTACCGGGCGGGAAAACGACGAGGATTCGTGAGAGTCAGCTTCGCTTTGAGCAGATTCGTTCGATGGGTTCTTTGAAGTCGAGGGATCCAGCGTACACTCCGAGTCCGGCGCACAAGTAGTATTTACTTATCACGCGCCGGATCGGAGCGTCCAGTTATGCGGCTTGGATGAGCAGAATTTATTACCGGCTTTTAATTCAGCGTGACGTATTTCTCTAACCGGGCAACTTCTTTCTTGTCGACGTACTTGCCGATCTCTTTGCGGAACTGCTCGATGTGGCTGTAGGGCCGATACTCTTTGAACTCACGCACCATGCGCCGGCCCGCGCCGGGGATGCTCAAAATATCCTCGTCGCTCGCCGCATTGAGACTCACCGGGACAAAGACGTATTGCTCCAGGCGCGCGACCTCTTTGTCGTCGACGTACTTGCCGATCTCTTTGCGAAATTGAGTCAGGACTTTGTAGGGCCGGTACTCTTTGAACTCGCGCAGCATCCGTTTGCCGGCGCCGGGGATCATGAGAATCTCTTCGTCGCTGGCGTTGTTGAGATTGATCTGCACAAACATCTTGCCGTAGAGCTCGCTCAACTGCTCCGGCTTGAGAACTGGCGCGAGCCCCGCGTTCAAATCGGCCATTCTCAGAAAGGGCCTGCGCTCGATCAATGTTTTGACCAGCGCCGGCGTCATGTGCGGCAGTGCCGCGAGCTCTTTCTCATTGGCAAGATCCGGATTGATCAGCTCCGACTTACCGACCTGCGCCTGCGTCGGTTCCCTAAAGCCCAACAGCAGCGCCAGCACAACACCTGCGAATGCAACAATCTTTTTCATGATTTTCTCCTCATTGTATCGCTTCCCGCGACAAAGCTGGATGACGGTAACAAAACGCCAAGCCGACCAAGCCGAGTTGCACCATGACGCCGGGCGCCAATGGCGGCGGCGCTTTGCTGCGCATGGCGGCCCAAAACAACGGCCAACCGGCAAGCGAGCGGTTGGATTCCAGTTTGAACTCAACGCTGCCTTGATAGTGAAAATAAACCCCGGCAAAGCCGGCGACAATGCTGGCCAGCATCAAAACTTGAATCAGCCGCAAACTCGCCGCCACGCCGGTGAGCAGGTACCAGACGATGGCCAGCAAACACACCGCGATCAATAAGAGCGGTGCCCATTGGGTGAATTCTTCCATGTGATCGAGCAGCAAAAGCTCCGTTCCGGTGCCGACCAAACCGAGAGTAAGAATTGCGAGTAGTATGCGGCGAAGGGTCATGGTAGCGTCAAAGACTTCTTCGAGCTATGATCAAAGCGTGTGGAAATAGGAAATAGGTAGGCGTACCCTTTCGCGAATCTAAAAACGAAAGGCTGCCTGTTGGCGCAGGCAGGAAAGGATACGCCGATGAGAGAAAAGCACACTGAGG
>VGTH01000048.1 GCA_016874755.1 Deltaproteobacteria bacterium
AAGAAAAAACTCGCCCAATGGGCGAATCCCAATACCCCAAAACTTCCTGAAAACCCTACAGTTTCTGAAACCCGCGTGGGCTTAGAGCGGAGTTATGGCTTTTTGGCCGCTGCGCGCTTCGAGCCATCCTCGACAATCTCGACACGCAGCGCCGGGAAGATCTTTCGAACTGAAAGAACCAGTTCATCGAATGTCGTGACATGACCTGTTCCAACATTGAATACCGTTACAGGCGGCATTGGTACGGTCATGGCCTGCTCCACCGCGCGCCCAACGTCCTTGGCATAGATGCGCTCCAAAGGACTTGTCTGACTGAGATCGATGTTCGCGACGTCGCCGCGCCTGCCACTTGTCAGCAGAGTGTGAGTGATTGCGCCGCTCGCCGCGCCTCCCAGGAAATGCCCCAAACCAAAGACGTGGGCCAGCCGTACCACTAGCAGATCGAAACCATATTGGCGCTGGTAGGCTTCGAGCACCAACTCTTGAACGGCTTTGGAATATCCATAGGGCGTGGTCTCCCCCCTTGGGGAGTCCTCCGCCACCGTGAGAGTCCGCTCGAAGCGACGATCGTAAACACTGAGTGTGCTGACATGTACGACTCGCCTCACTCCGGTAAGTCGAGCGGCCTCGGCAACATTAATTGTTCCCTGAATGTTAACCGTAAACGCCCAGTGCGGATTCGCAGCGACCCGCCCAGCAATAATGGCCGCCGTGTGTAGCACCTTATCGATCTTGTGTTCCTGAATCGTTTGCGTCAAGCAGGGTAAGTCTAGGATATCGCCCCGAACCGACAAATAGTCCACGGCGCCGAGTTTGTCCTTCAAGAACCGTTCTCGGGGCTCGAAATCGAAGAACACCAGACGTTCACCGCGCTGGGCCGCAAATTCCCCGAAGGAAGTGCCGATCAGTCCGCTTCCTGTTATCAGCGTCGTCATAGGGAGTTGAACTCAGTCCACAAGCAGAGGCCGTACATCCGACCGTAGCCTCTTCTCCGGTCCAAGATCAACGCCCTTGCACCCGCACGATGGGTTTCACGACCGTTCGTTCGTTGGAAGGCCATACGGCGCGGACTGGAAACTGACTGGAGCAATTCGGGGGGTGGTGCTTCCTAGCTTGACTTATTCGCCTTCGGCCCAGCCACGCTTGATATAACAAATAGGGTCGCTTTACCTTTGCGTTTCAGACCAGCAGCGACCAGTTACGGCAGCGGTTCGGCTCTGAGGAGTTGCTTAGCTAACCCTCAAGAGACTGTGTCGTATCGCGAAAAAACAAACATTGTCATTCCGCGGTCTTCCGAGGAGTCTCGCCTTTTCAGCCACATGCGAAGGAGAGATTTCTCGCCTCTTGCTTGAAATGACAACTGCGACAAAGTCTCTAGGGGAGAGGGACCTAAAGCTCGTCGGCGCAAAGAGTGCAAAGATGGAACTTAGGTTCTTTGTAATAGCTCGCGCGCTGCTATTTGGTTGTCGTCGCGCTCATAGGCGGCGATGATAGCTTGGACCAAATGGTGGCGCGCGACGTCTTTTTCCGTGAAGTGCACGAAGCTGATGCCGTGCACGCCTTTCAAAATTCTCGCGGCTTCTTTCAAGCCAGAGGGTTTTCCTGCCGGTAGATCGACCTGCGTGGCGTCGCCGGTGATGACCGCCTTCGAGCCATAACCTAACCTCGTTAGAAACATCTTCATTTGCTCTGGTGTGGTGTTCTGCGCTTCGTCGAGAATGACGAACGAGTCATTCAACGTGCGGCCGCGCATGAACGCCAGCGGTGCCACTTCGATGGTGCCGCGCTCGACCATTTTGCGGGCGCGGTCGAAGTCGACCATGTCGTGCAAGGCGTCGTAGAGTGGGCGTAAATACGGATTCACTTTTTCCGCCAAGTCGCCCGGGAGAAATCCTAGTTTCTCGCCGGCCTCTACAGCGGGGCGCGTGAGAATAATTCTTACATAGTTATTCTTCATCAACTCCGCCACCGCCATGGCCATCGCCAAATAAGTTTTACCGGTGCCAGCAGGGCCGATGCCGAAGACGATGTCGTAGCGGCGAATCGCTTCGATGTAGGCTTTCTGTGCGATACTTTTCGGTGTGATCGTGCGCTTGTGCGCAGAGATGTAGATCGTATCGAGAAAAATATCTTGCAGGCGGGCGCGGCTGTCGCCGCTCAAGATTCGGATCGCGTAGTCGACGTCGCTGGCGTAAACCGGATAGCCTTTTTCCAGCAAGTTGTAGAGTTGGCGCAAGATTTGGCTGACAAGCTCGACCTGCGGCGGGTCGCCTTCGACCTCGATGGACGAGCCGCGGGCGCGGATTTTTACGCCTAGGGTGTGCTGCAAGATTTTGATGTGTTGATCGTGCTGCCCCAGTAAATCGCGAAACAGACGGGGATCGTTAAAATCGAGCTGATTGACGCCGATCTCGGTGACGCCTTCGCCAAAAAGTCTTTTCTCGTCTTTCACTCGGTTTCTCCTATGAGCTGGAGGACGATTTCACGGTTGCGCGCGCGGTTATCGAAATCGATCAGAATGACCTGCTGCCATGTGCCGAGCATGGGCCGGCCATTTCGCACCGGGATCGAGACCGACGGGCCAAAGAGCGACGCGCGCAGATGCGAGAAGCCGTTGTCGTCGCCCCAGCGGTCGTCATGATGATATTTTCGATTGGACGGAATCAGCTTTTCGACGAACTCTTTGAGGTCCTGCACGAGGCCGGGCTCGTATTCAATGGTCGTCAGCGCCGCGGTGGAGCCGGTGACAAACAGCGTGATCAGGCCGTTTTGCAGACGGGATTTTTTCAGCGAGTCGCGAACCTTCGCGGTGAGATCGACGATGTCACAGAAGCCGGAAGTATTTTCGGTGATCTTCTCGGTGTGAATCATTGCGCCTGGCGAATTAGCTCCTCGGCTCGCTTTAACGCTTCGTTGAGCTTTGTCGGGTCTTTGCCGCCGGCCTGAGCGAAATCGGGCCGCCCGCCACCGCCGCCGCCGACGATGCGCGCCAGCTCTTTGATGATGTTGCCGGCGTGAAATTTTTTCGTCAGTTCTTTGGAGACAGAGGAAACCAGGCTCACGGTGTCGCCGCTGGCGGCCGCTAGCACGACCACTCCCGCCCCGAGCTTATCTTTCAACTGATCGGAAATGTCGCGCAGCTGTTTGGCGTCGGTGCCTTCCAGCGCGGCGATCAGAACGTTGGCGCCGTTGATCGATTGCTTTTTCGCCAGCAGTTCGGGGATCTGATCTTTTTCCAATTGACCGCGCAGCTTCTCGATTTCGCGCTCCAACTCTTTTTGGCGGTCGAGGAGCCGCTTCACTTTGTCGATGGCGTCGTCGGCGCTACCGCGGACGAGGTTGCCGATTTCCGTCAGGCGCGCTTCGTAGGCGCGGATCAATTCCAGCGCGCCCTCGCCGGTGAAGGCCTCGACGCGGCGCACGCCGGCAGCGACGCCGCCCTCGGAGTGCAACTTGAACAGACCGATCTCGCCGGAGCGGCCGACATGGGTGCCGCCGCACAGCTCGGTGGAGAAGTCGCCGATCTTCACGACGCGCACGCGGTCGCCGTATTTGTCGCCGAAAAAAGCCAGTGCGCCGCGCTTGATCGCTTCGGCGTAGGCCAACTCGTCTATATTAACACCGGCGTCCTCACGAATATGGCTATTGACCTGGTTTTCGATCGCCGCCAGCTTTTCATCCGCGATGGCGCCGGTGTGATTGAAATCGAAACGCAGCCGGTCCGGCGTCACCAGCGAACCGGCCTGGCGCACATGTTGGCCCAACTCGCGGCGCAGCACGGCGTGCAAAATATGGGTGGCCGAATGATTCAGCTTGGTGCGCTGGCGCTGTTTGCGGTCGACCGTGAGTTGAACTTTATCACCGACTTGCACGCGGCCTTTTTTCACACGCCCGCGATGCGCTGTGAGCTGGGGCGTCGGATGGTGGGTATCGATGACCTCGACGAGATCGCCGCGCGCAGTGGCAATTGCGCCGCGGTCGCCGACCTGGCCGCCGGACTCACCGTAGAAAGGGGTCTCGGCGGTTAACAATTCGATCTCGTCGCCCTCGCCGGCCTCCTGAATACCACCGTTGTTTGAATAAATCGCCAACACCTGCGACTCGCCTTCCAAGCGATCGTAGCCGATGAAGCAGACCGGGCGGTCGAGCTGGATCTTGGCTTCCATGCTGACGGTTTCGCGCGCCTCGCGGCCGCGGGCGCGCTGCTCTTCCATCAGTTTTTCAAAGCCGGCTTGATCGACGCTCATGCCTTCGCCGCGCAGAATGTCTTCCGTCAAATCGAGCGGAAAGCCATAGGTGTCGTAGAGGCGGAAGGCGACGTCGCCGGACAGAACGTTTTTCCTGTCGCCCTTGAGCTTGGCGGTCGCGTCGTCGAGCAGCACCAAGCCTTTTTCTAGAGTCTCGCCGAAACGTTCCTCTTCGATGCGAATCACTTCGCCGATGCGCTGCTGCTCGCTACGTAATTCCGGATAGGCATCGCCCATCACTTGAATCACCGTGCCGGCCACTTGATAGAGGAAGGGGTCTTTCAAACCGATCAAGCGGCCGTGGCGCGCGGCACGACGCAAGAGCCGGCGCAAGACGTAGCCGCGGCCTTCGTTGCTCGGCGTGACGCCGTCGGCGATCAAGAAGCTCACGGCGCGGGCATGGTCGTCGATGACGCGATAGGAAATATCGGCAACCGGATCGACCCCATATTTTTTGCCGGTGAGGCGCTCGGTGGTGGCGGTCAACTGGCGCATGGAGTCGATGTCGTAATTGGACAGAACCTTCTGCAGCACGGCGGTGATACGCTCCATGCCCATGCCGGTGTCGACATGTTTCGACGGCAGTTCTTCCAGCTCGCGATTTTCTTTGCGGTTGTATTGAATGAAAACCAGATTCCACAATTCGATATAACGAGCGCAGTCACCGTTGACGCGGCACTCGTGCCCCGCCGGGCCTTGCCAGTCGCAGGCGGCCGGGCCGCGGTCTAGGTGAATCTCGCTGCATGGGCCGCAGGGGCCGGTCTCGCCCATCTCCCAGAAGTTTTCTTTTTCGCCGAAGCGGCTGACGCGTTCCTTGGGCAGACCGCTGATCTTGAACCAAAGCTGCTCGGCAGCGTCGTCGTTTAAGTAAACCGTCGCGTAAAGCTTGTCCTTGGGCAGACCCCATTCGTCGGTCAAGAGTTTCCAGGCCCACTCGATCGCTTCGGCCTTGTAGTAATCGCCGAAGGACCAGTTGCCGAGCATTTCAAAAAACGTGTGGTGATAAGTGTCGCGGCCGACCGCTTCCAAATCGTTGTGCTTGCCGCTGATGCGCAGACATTTTTGCGAGCTGGCGGCGCGCACGTAGGGCAGCCGCTCTTGGCCGAGAAAAACGTTCTTGAACTGCACCATGCCGGCGTTGGTGAAGAGCAGCGTCGGATCTTTCTCCGGCACGAGAGATGAGCTGCGCACCACGGTGTGGCCCTGCTTGACGAAATAGTCGAGAAACGATTTGCGTATTGCTGCGGCAGTGATCATTTATTAATCCGCTTCCAGCGAAAATTTCAGCACTTCGTAAATCACTTGGCTGCTGTAGCCGCGCCGCAGCAAAAACGCGGCGGCGCGCTGCAGCTGTTTGGCATCCTTCAAATCGAGATTGCGGTAATGGCGCGCGATCAGCCGCTTGGCGTTGCGCTTTTCTTCGCCGGCGCTGAAGGCTTCGACGACCGCGTCGCGGATCACTGCCGGCTTGATGCCTTTAGTGCGCAGCTCGTTCTCGATGCGTTTGGGGCCATAGCCGCGCGAGGTGACTTTCGCCGCCGTCCAACTGCGCGCGAAGTTGCCGTCATTCAAATAGTTCAACTCACGCAGCCGCGCGACGCTCCGGTCGATGGCGTGGTCGTCGTAGCCCCTCTGGCGCAGATGGCTACGCAGCTCCGCTTCGCTGCGCGGCCGGTGGCCGAGATAGCGCAGCGCCCGTTGAAAAGCGTCCTGCGCTGGTGGTTGGGAAGGTGAACTCGGCGATCGAGCGGCGATCAAAACGCTTTCCTTACTTGGCCTTTACCTTTTCCTTTTTGTCCGCTGGCGCCGCAGCTTCGGACGTCGACGAGGTTTCCGGCCGCTTGATGCCGAGCTTGTCGAGGGCTTTGTTCATGATATCCACTGCGGTGTCGGGATGGTCTCGGAGAAACTGCTTGGCGGCTTCGCGTCCCTGGCCGATGCGCTCACTGCCATAAGAGTACCACGCGCCGCTCTTTTCGACGATGCCCATTTCGCTGCCCAGGTCGACGATCTCGCCGTCGCGGGAAATGCCGGTGCCGTAGAGAATGTCGAACTCCGCTTCTTTGAACGGCGGTGCCATTTTGTTCTTGACGACTTTGACGCGGGTGCGGCCGCCGATCACGTTGTCGCCATCTTTCAAAGCGCCGGTGCGGCGAATGTCCATTCTCACCGAGGCGTAAAATTTTAACGCATTGCCGCCGGTGGTGGTCTCCGGGTTGCCGAACATGACGCCGATCTTCATGCGAATCTGGTTGATGAAA
The DNA here is from genome assembly GCA_016874755.1 of Deltaproteobacteria bacterium. NCBI lineage: Bacteria > Pseudomonadati > Myxococcota > Myxococcia > Deltaproteobacteria bacterium. The sequence goes on from VGTH01000048.1 coordinate 6,509, forward strand.
ATAACCACGGTATTCGAGCGCGAAATCGTGCCGGTCAATTTGCGCAGCGCCTGCGACATGAGGCGCGCTTGCAGGCCCATGTGGGCGTCGCCCATCTCGCCCTCGATTTCCGCCTTCGGTACCAGGGCCGCGACCGAGTCGATGACCAACACGTCGATGGCGCCGCTGCGCACCAGGGTCTCGGCGATTTCCAGCGCCTGCTCGCCATGGTCGGGCTGGGAGATCAAAAGATCGTCGGTCTTGACGCCAAGCTTCTTGGCGTAGACCAGGTCGAGGGCATGCTCGGCGTCGATGTACGCCCCCATGCCGCCTTTCTTTTGCGCTTCGGCGACGATGTGCAAAGCCAAGGTCGTCTTACCGGAGGACTCTGGGCCGTAGATTTCGACCACCCGGCCGCACGGGACGCCGCCGATGCCCAAGGCGATATCGAGGCCAAGAGAGCCGGTGGAAATCACGGCCTGGTCTTTGGCTATGCCGCCTTCGCCCAGCTTCATGATCGCGCCCTTGCCGAACTGTCTTTCGATTTGGCTGACAGCGAGGTCGATCGCCTTTTCTCGATTTGCGTCCATCAATGCACTCCTTAAGGTTGCGAGCCGAGCTGTATGACTTTTAACTTACGATACTCGGCGCCCTGCGGCTTTAAGATACTTTGAAACAGAACTATTTCATTCACTTCGGACTGGCCGAAATCTACGCTGCGCCAGTTGGCCAATGCGACCGGTAAATCTTTTGGCGCGCGATCCGATTGGCGCCAACGACCGATGGTCAGGTGGGGTGTGAAGCTTCGTTTCTCAGGCTCAAAGCCGAGCGGCAACAAGCATGCTTGAACCTTAGCGGCCAATGCTACCAGCGCGTCGCTTGCCAGTCCCACCCAAATGATACGCGGCCGTTTTACATCCAGAAATACCCCTAAACCTTTAGCATTAATGGTGCAACGCGGAAAGGGGCGAACGACGGGCGTCAGAGCGGCCACCAGGTCGTCCACTTGGCTCTCCGGGATATCGCCCAAAAATTTCACTGTCAAATGAATATTGCCCGGCGCGACCCAGCGGACGTTGGTGAGACGCGGGCGGAGCCGGTCGATGGCAGCATCAATGTTTTGAATGATAGAGGGGGCGAGCTCGACGGCGATGAAGGCGCGAATCACAACGGCATCGTTCATCCGAGCAAGGTCGTGCGCAGCCAGTTCAATGCCGCTTGGGATGTGCCCTGAATGATGCGCTCGCGGTCGCCGGTGAATTGAAAGGTGCGGGCATCGTGGAAGTTGCCCATCGAGATGCTCATCCACACCGTGCCGACCGGTTTGTCCGGTGTGCCACCGCTGGGGCCGGCGATGCCGGTGACGCTGAGCGCAATGCTGGCGCCGGTTTGCTCGCGGATGCCCTGGGACATTTCCAGCGCGGTTTCGCGGCTGACGGCGCCGTGCTTATCCAGGGTCTCCGGTTGCACGCCTAGGAAGCGCTTTTTAGCGTCGTTGGCATAGGTCACGGCGCCGCCGAAATAGTAGTTTGAGCTACCCGGCACGCTGGTGATGCGATGGCTGATGTAGCCCCCTGTGCAGGATTCCGCCAGGGCAAGCGTCTGGCGGGTTTCCATCAGCAGCTGGCCGACCACTTCTTCGAGCGGGGTGTCACCCTCGGCGTAGATGTAACCGCCCAGCAGATTGAGAATCTGGTCGTGTAGTCGGACAAAATTCAGACCGCGATGTTCGCCGCTGGTTACGGCCAAGCGCAGGGAGAGGTCGGGATAGTGGGCGCGAAACGACAGTTTGGCTTCGTTGCCGAGATTGACCGAGTGGAGCAGATCGTCGAGCTTAGATTCGGTCAAACCGTAAAGCTTGAAGGTACAGGCGAGTGCCTGGTGCTGGGCGGTTTGCTGCTGGCGAATCCATGGCAGGATAGTCTCGGTCATCATGGCGCTCATTTCGCGAGGCACACCCGATAGCCAGACAAGCTGTTTGCCGCCGCCGATATCGACGCGAAAGCCCGGCGCGGTGCCGGCCGGATTGGGAATAATCGTCGACCCTTCCGGGAAGAGTGCCTGCTTAAGATTGTTTTCGGTCCAGTCAATTTTGCGCGAGGCGAAACGTTGTCTAAGCCCGTCGGCGGCGGCGGTGTCCTCTTTCAGTTTGCGGCCGATGAACTGGGCGACAATCTCCGTCGTGAGGTCGTCGGCCGTGGGGCCGAGGCCCCCGGTGCCAATGACTAGGTCGCCCAGGTCGCGCGCCGTGCGCAGCGCCCAGAGCAATCTCTCGCGGTCGTCGCCGACTTTGAGCACAGCAGGCACGCTAATGCCAAGGGCGGCCAGCCGGCTCGCAATGGCGGTCGAATTTGTGTCAACGACGCGGCCCGTCATCAATTCGTCGCCCGTGCTGAGCACCACCACCCGTTCGATCATAGGATTTCCCAATACAGCAACAAACGCAGAGCGACATACGTGTAGATACCGGCCATGACATCGTCCAGGATAATGCCCGTGCCGCCCGGCAGTTTCTCCAAATGGCTTATGGGCACTATCTTAACGATGTCAAAGAAGCGAAACAACAACAACGCTACGATCAAGACCGGAAGGGTCAGCGGTGCCGCGAAGTTAGCGACTAGAAATCCCAGGATCTCGTCGATGACAATCGCGCCGGGGTCTTTGGCTTTGAGAAAATGTGCCCCCCTTGTCGCCAGTGGAATAGCAGCGGCTATGGCGAGCAAGAGCAGGAGTCCAGCAAAGAATGGCGCAGAGCCAGCCAGGTGATTGAGTCCCAGGGAAGGGAGTAAGGCAAGGAGCGTCCCCACCGTACCGGGCATCCAGCGCGCATAGCCAACGCCCGCGCCGGTGACCACGAAAATAGTTAGTTTCCGTTCAAGCTCAACGAGTCGCAAAGGCGGCGATCTTTCTTACGAAGATGGCCGAGGTTCTATAGTGCTAGGGTCGAAAAAGGGAACTAGGATCGCGGCCCCGAGGATAGTTCCACAAGAAAGGTGCGGGTCTGGCTTTCGAATAGCTTGCGCAGGCCGGGTTCGATCTGTTCGTCGGCTGGGAAGTGGACGCCGAGCGGATCGACGTATTGGTTGTCCTTATAAAGTTCGAAGTGCAGATGCGGACCGGTGCTCCGGCCGGTCGAACCGACAAAGCCAATGACCTGGCCTTTTGTAACGGTCGTGCCAACCGTGACTCCGTCGGCGAAACTATCGAGGTGAGCATAACGGCTCATGTAAACGGGGTCGTGCTTGAGGTCGATGGTTTTGCCGTAGCCACCGTTCCATCCTGCCTCGGCAATGACTCCATCGCCGATTGCACGCACGGGCGTGCCACGGGCGGCGGCGAAGTCAACCCCGGTATGCGCCGTATTCACGCGCAGCAAGGGATTGAAGCGGTTGTCGGAAAAATGCGAGGTGATGCTGGCGAACTCCAACGGGAAGCGGAGAAATGAACGGGCCAGGCTCCGTCCCTCCAAATTGAAGTAGTTCCCCTGGCCTTTGGCGCGCTCAAAATAGATAGCGGTGAACTTTTGACCGGCATTGATCAGCTCTGCCGCCATGATACGGAGCGACGCTTTTGCATCTTGGCCTTTGCGGCTACGCTTTTCGTATAGTATCCTAAAACTGTCGCCGCTGCGCACTTCTTTTTCCAGGTCAACATCCCAGGTGAAGATATCGGTTAGTTGGGACAAGAGGGTCGGGTGAATTCCGGCCCTTCTGCCGTCTTCCATGATGGAGGTACTCACCGTTGCACTGGCGGTCTTTAGCTCCACATCAAAAGGCTTCTCGCGCCGTTGGAAGAGGACGCCGCGGATGCCCCGTTCCCAGGTCATCGTGGCCGATTCGTTCAAATCGACTTCCATGGCTTTAAGCTGCCGGTGGTTGGCGCGGGTGAATTGCGGCGAGAAGAAAAGATGGACCTCGCGGCCCGCGGGGATGCGGTGGACCCCGAAGTTCTGCTGAATGGAGCGATTCCAGAACAGCCGTTCGCTCGGGTGCAGGTTGTAGCGGCCGAGCACCTCTATGAGGGTTTCGCTTCCTTGGGTTGTATACAACACTCGCTCGCGGCGCTCGCTCAAGTCGATGGGCGGCAAGTTCGGCTGGCGGAGTAGAGCGGAGCGGGCCTGGACCCTGGTGAGCCGCTTTACGGGAGAGGCGACCGCGGTCGGCGCCGCCGGCTTTGCCTTTGCCGTTGGTGTCGGGGCTTCCTTGCGCAAGGGCTTCTGCTTGGCGGCGTTGCTATCGGCCGGTTTGGCAGCAAACATGGCGCTGATCAGCCACAGCCAAACCAAGCTCAGGAAAAGCTTCGACAACGCCGATTGGCGCCTGATGGCGGCCACGGCGTTTCGCCGAATCTTTTGGTCGATTTGTGACTGCATAGTAAAGAAATCTTACAACCAATAGACCGCTTCACCCCATCTGTCAACCGAAAAATTGAAAAAACACGAATCAATGCGCCCAGTTGGCAACTGAAGCCAGGATTTGTCAGTTGTCGTCGTATACGAGAAGCTTTCTGACGGCAATTTCCAGGAAGAAGAGTAGGAAGGCTAACATGATCAGGGGTTGGCGCACCGGTGTGAAGCTCTTGCTTTCTTGGCTGCGAGCGGCCACATCGGCAGCTTGCGGGTTCATCTTGCCGCCGGTTGCCTCGGCAAGGCGAGTCAAGAGATCGACATTGGCGTCGGCCCGCGGGCGCTCGCTGGCTAGATCGTAAGGCTGGCTATAGCTTAGGGCAGGGTATGCGATTTGGCGCGCGTTACGATTTTCCGTGACATCGATGCGGTATTCTCCCGGCGTAGTGATCGGTAACGCTGCTTGGTAGTGGCCGGTCGCCAGTCGTACCAATACACCTTCCTGCCTACCGCCTTTGCCCGACAGGGTGAAACGAAATTGACTGTCGGCGCTGGCTTCTTCGAAAACCAGAAGGTCTAAGACCGCTTGGCTCGCGAGCAAACTCACCCGCGCCTCATGCTGCGGCACAGGCTCTTCATTGGGCAACGGCCTCAGCCACTCGAACACCCGCTCCCAGAAACTGGTCAAGCCACCCCAAGCTATCCAACCCCGGGTCCAACGGCCTTCCATATCGGTGGTCAGGGCGACAGAGCGGCCCCGACCATAGCGCCAGGAGGCGAGCAGCGGAGCGCGGCGGTCGTCCCGCGGAATCAGCAGATCGAGCTGAGCGCCGGATTTCAGTTCGGTCTCCATGTAACCCAAGACCGCTGGATAGGCTCTGGCACCGAGCGGGCCGAGCAATTCTGAATTGCGGTTTGCCACCGGGTTGAAACTGCCCGGACCGACAGGATCGTCGCGGGTGTTTTCCTGGAGCTGCTGCAAGACGATCTGCGGCAGGCTCGTCGGGTCAAGGGTGTGGTGAAAGGCACCGCCGCCGTATTGGGCGATCCGTTTCATGATCCGAATGTCGGCTTCAGCGCCGATGGCGACGGCGGAAACGGTCACTTTCATCTCGCCTTTCATGACGTTGACCAGGTCGACGAGCTCGCCCTGGCTGCCCCGGGTCTCACCGTCGCTGATGAGGATAATGTGACGCCGACCGACGTTGGCCCGCTCAATCTGCCGTTTGGCCTCTAGGAGGGCGGGATAGAAATAGGTCTGCCCGCCGGGATTCAGCCGGTCGATCTGACCTTCGAAAACCCGGCGCACCCGGCCGACCGTGTCGACCGGGGTGACTACGAAGGCACTGACATCGAAGCCGACGACACCGACCAGGTCATTGTCCTTGAGTTGGCGGACCACCGCTTTGGCGGCTTCGCGGGCATAAAGAATGCGGTTCTCCTCGCGCATGCTGCCCGATTTGTCGATGACTAAAATGACCGCGCGGTTCTTCTCTTCTCGTTTAGGCTCCTTCGGTTCCACCGGCAGCATCGCCTCGATAGGCGTGCGCCGGTAGCTGTTGGGCGAAAAGCTCGCTTCGGAGCCGACCATGAGAAAACCGTTGCCGTCGGCGGTGTGGCGCTCGACGGCGGCCAGGTAGTTGGCCGAGAAGCGGTCGCGCTCGACGTTATTAAAGATAACCGCCTTGTAGCCGGCCGGCGCCGGCGCGCCGTCGGGCGCGCGCGAGGTGACATCGAAGCCGCGGCGCTTGAGAATTTCTTCTAGATAGCGTCCGCCGCCAGCATGACCGTTGATGAGCAGGACCTTAGCTTTATTGCGGATCGTCACCGAGGCGACGGCCTGATTATCTTGCGGAAAGCGATCCGCTTCGCTCGGACGGGCCGTGAAGCTGGCCCGGTAGGAGGCTAACGTCCCCTCCGGCAGGGTCGCCTGGTAGGTAAACATCTGGCTGCCTGGTGCTAGTCTCAACTGCTCGGTCCGAAATGTCTGTCCGTCGCGTGTCAAGGTCAACGTCCCTTCAACCGGGCGGTCATTGTGATTTTCCAAAACTACCTTGAGGTTGAGCGCTTCGGCGGCGTTGCCGAAGCTCGGGGCGATGAGCTTGCTCACCGAGACGTTTTCGATGGCGGCGCGTTGGGCGCGGACCACCGGCAAAATCTTGATGCCTGCGGCGGCCGCTGCCGGTAGGAGCCGCTGCACATCGCCCTGGGTCTCCCAGCCATCGGTAAATAAGTATAAGCTGCGCGGCGCCGCCGGCAGGGCGATCAGGCGGCTCAGCAAATTTTCGAGATTAGTCTTGTCCGGCTGTGCGGCGTTTGCAGTGGCGCTGTCGTTAATGGCTTCGCGCCAATTACCCGCTTCTTTGACATCGCCGCCGAGCAGAAAAACCCGTTCGTTGCTTTTGGGTGCAAAGTCTTTCTCGGCAGTCTCGACCATCCAGCGCCGGGTGCTGGCCGGAATGCTGCGCGAGACGTCAAAGGCGAAGACGCGCTCCTCCCGGGTCGAGCTGCGGCTGACCGACTGCGGGTCGGCCAGGGTCAGCACGACTAAAATCAAAATAATGCTGCGCCACAGCACGACCCAGAAGCGCTGCTGGCGAAAGCGCAGCCAGACGAGCGGCAAGGCGAGCAAGAGCCAAAAGTAAAAGGGCTTGGCGAAAATCAGGTTATCGTAAAATTGTGCAAACATGACGCTAGCGCAGCTTGAGCCGCGGGTTGATAAACCATTCTAGCAATAAAAGCGCGAGCGCCGCGAGCAGCAGATAGGGCCAATAGGAAGAAAGCGCCGGCAAGCGAGCGTTGTCTTGCTCAGCGCCGGCAATGTCGATAACCGCCGGCGAGCGCAGGTCGGATTCGCCGCTATCCTGCAAGTTAACCGCGATCATTTCCTGCTCGCTGCCGCGCGCGACCCGGTAAATGCCCTGGTAGTAGGTCTGGGTAAAGACGGCCTGCTCTCTTCCGGTCAAAGTTTGTTTGCCTTTGGGCGTGACGATGGTTTTGGCATCGCCGCTGGTGCCGAGCGTGAGAGATTCGCCGGTGGCGCGGCCGTCGGCGCCGCCTTCTTTAAAAAACCAGTCGATCAGATTCAAAGTGAAAATCGACATTGGCAGGTTGTCGCGCCCCAAATAAGGGAAGGGATCGAAACCGAGAATCAACTGGCGCGTGCTGGTGCGATCGATCGCCAGGGCGATGGGGCCCTGGGAGATTTCCACCACCGGATTGGCCGGGGTCTTGGGCTTTAACGGGCGCGCATAGGCCGGCCGGAACAGAGCAAAATTGACATAGCGGGTCAATACATGGGGCTCGCGCCAACCGGAGATGGTGGGGCGCGTCACGGAGGATTGTTGCTCCACCAGGCTGTTGGCGTCGGGGGGCAAGATAAGCAGCGCCGGCGTGCGCGGCAGGGTCGCCGGCGCGGCGAAGTGAAAAATTTCCAGCCCGTAGCCGATGCGTGCGGTTTTTTCGTAATCCGCCGGCGCGATGATATCGAGACTCACCCCGGGAATATTGCGCAAGCTGGCGAACTCCTCGGGCCGCGGCGTTACCGCGAGCATACGCAAAGCCGTCGCGGCGTTGCCGGCGGCGAAACGGCGGTTATCGAGCGCCAGCGCGTCGCGATTTTCAATTTCGGCTTCGTAGTAGGCATGGGCCGGCAAACCAGCGATGCTCGCCGAGGCGGTGGCGCCGGCGCCGACCACCAGGTCGCGCTGGCCGACCACTTTGCCGGCGGCGCGCACGACCACTTTGAGGCGCTCTTCTTTGGGCGAAAAATTGCTGACTTCAATATTCGCAGAGGTGCTGGCGTTGGCCAACGCGGTGCGGCGCACGCCGAAGGACGTCAAGGCGAAATTGTTCTTATTATTAGAGGACCCGACGCTGGCCACCCGCACGATGCTGTTTTGGCCGCGCGACGGATGGTCGCTGACCAGGTAGACCCGCTGGTATTTGTTTTCTTGAGCGAGCCGGCCGAGGACAGTCTTATAGTCGATTGGCGGGTCGCCAAGATCGTACGGTTCCAGGGCGGTGATCAGCGCGGCGGCTTCGCTGGGCGCGAGCGGATTGGCGCGCACGCGCTGGAGCCTTGGCGTGGTGAGATAAACGTCAACCTGGCCGTCGTTGGCAACCTCGCCGAGCAACGCCCGCGCTTTGGCCTGGGCCAGGGTGAAGCGGGTGGTTTCGCCTTCGCGCGTCTGCATGCTCGCCGAGTTATCGATGACGATCGCGACATTGCTGGGCAAACTGGTGAACACTGGCTCCGCCAAAGCCAGAATCAGCAGCGTGAGCAGCAGCAGTTGGAGAAAAAACACCGGCGGCAAACGCAAGCGGCCCCAGGGTTTGATGTTGGGAGAGGCCGCCGACTCGCTGATCAACAATAAACTGGAAAACAGCACGCGCCGGGGCTTGCGCCGGATCAAATAGGGCACCAGCAAGAGCGGCAGCGCCAAGAGACCGTAGAGAGCAACTGGGTTGAGAAACTCCATGGCGCTATTTGAAAAGGCCGATCTTGGGCAGGGTCGCTAACACAAAGTCACCCAGGTCTCTGTCAGTAACGTACAGTGAGTAATGAATGCCGCTCTGATGGCAGAAGCTGCGGATCTCCGAGTTATGGTGCGCCAGGCGCTCTTGATAATTTTTGCTGCGCTTACTGTCCCATTGCTGGCGCAGGGTTGCGCCGCTTTCGCTGTCGACCAATTCCAACGTGCCGCTCCCGAAGTTCGGTGCCAGCTCCTGGCGCGACAACACTTGAATCGCGGCGATGTCGAGATTGAATGCGCGCAACAGATTCAGACCGCTTTGATAGGCCGACGGTGGCATTAAGAAATCCGACACTAAGATCGCTTTGCCGGGACGGTGGATGCGCTGCAGGTGCGCCCCCAACGATCCCGCTAAATCCAACGTCCCGCTCGGCGCCGCTTGGCTGGCAAACTGGACGCAATCGGCCATGCGCCGCCGGCCGCGATAGAAGGGCGACGCATGGGCGGCGGAGTTTCCTTGCAGCAGATGCAGCTTAACGTGATCGTGATTGGCCAGGACGACGTAGGAGAGCGCTGCCGCGATGTGGCTGGCGGGGCGAAATTTTTGTGCGACGGAAGGAAAGCTCATCGACGCGCTGGCGTCGATGAAAACATAGGCGAACAGGTCGACTTCTTCGCGGAACACCTTGACGTAAAGCCGATCGCTGCGCGCATAGATACCCCAATCGAGATAACGCAAATCGTCGCCTGGGGCGTAGCGGCGATAGTCGGCAAATTCCAAACTGGTGCCGCGCCGCGGCGAAGAGTAGCTGCCCGGATGGCTGCCGAGAAACTCCTTGCGCGTGCGCAGGCGCAGGGCTTCGAGCTGGGCCAAGAATTTCGTGGTGAAGGGCTCGGGAAGCATGAATGATTAGACGTCCGAGACGGCGTATTGGATCGGATCGCGCAAACCGGCGGCTTGGAAGCCTTTTATGCGCAGCTGACAGCTATCACAGCGGCCGCAGGCGCGCGCGTCAGCTTGCGGGTCGTAGCAGCTCCAGGTGAGAGCGTAGTCGACGCCGAGCGCTGCGCCGGCGCGAATGATCTCGGCTTTGCTCATATGCAAAAGCGGCGCGTGAATGCGCAGCTTAGTTTTTCCCTCGACGCCGGCTTTGGTGGCGAGGTTGGCCATCTTTTCGAAGGCGCGGATATATTCCTCGCGACAATCGGGGTAGCCGCTGTAGTCGAGCTGATTGGCGCCGAAAAAAATATCCTGCGCTTCAACGCGCTCTGCCAGCGCCAGCGCGAACGAGAGAAAAATCGTGTTACGCGCCGGCACGTAGGTTGATGGAATGCCTTGGGAGATTTCCTGGTGCGATCTGTCTTTGGGCACGGCGATCTCATCGGTGAGCGCCGAGCCGCCGATCGCGCGCAGATCGAAGTCGATGACCACGTGATTTTGGATGCCGAAGAAAGCGGTTACTTTATTCGCCGCTTCGAGCTCGCGCACATGACGCTGGCCGTAGCGAAAGCTCAGGGCGTGGAGCGCGAAGCCCTGCTGTTTGGCCATGGCTGCCACCGTGGCTGAGTCAAGGCCGCCGCTCAGTAAGATAACGGCGTCTTTGCCCATCATGAATTAAGATTTGGGAACTTTGGTGCCTTCCATGGGGTAGCGTTTTTGGTACCAGCCGACGATTCCTTCGTCGAGCACTTTCATGTTGCGGTAGCCTTTTTCGTGAAGCATGCCATAGGCCAAACTGGCCAGGTGATGGGGGCAAGCTCAATACAAGACCAGCGGCCGATCTTTGGGCATGCTGGCCAGATAATAGTTGAACTCGCCGATGGGCGCTGAGACCGCGCCCAGGATATGCACTTCGCGAAACTCTTCTGCGCTGCGCACATCGATGATCACCGGTTTCTTGCCGGCTTTGATATCGGCCACTAGCTCGTCGACGGAGATAAACTCCGCCTTGATTTCGTCGGGCAATTTTTGCTGGACGTACTCCGGATACTTTGACGGATCGGCGGCGCTGAACGACGGCGACAACGCACACGCCGCGAGCGCGGCGAACGTCAGGAGAAAGAGATGTAGGCGGCCTGCCATCATCACCGAGTTTCGGTAAATTTGTACTCGCTATTCTGTGCCAGCGTCTCCAGCGCGATGGTGCCGGTCATGCGCTGGCCTTTGATCACCCAGGTCGGATAGCTCTGCACACCGGCGGTCTTGCACGCTTCGGCGACGGGTCCCTTCGGTCCTGCCGGGCTGCACTCCACGTAGGGCAGGCGCTTGGCCGATGCGCCGAACATTTCTTTTTGGTCTTTACAGTGCGGGCACCACGAGGCGCCGTAAAATTTTGCTTCGATCTTGGTCAAATGGTCGGCGAGGCCGCGGATCCAGGGATCTTCGATGGTCGGTGCCTTGCCCCAATAGCCGGCAAAGTGCAGATGCAAAGCAACGATGGCAACGAGCGCGACGCCGGCGGTTTTGCCGAGCCATGGGCCCCAGCTGGAATCGCGCATGCGCTCGGGCTTCTGCATGGTGACAACGACGAAGATCGCCGCCATCAGACCGAGCGAAGCTAAACAATAGGGGCAGGCTGCTCTTAGTTGGAAGAACGAGATGAAAGTCAGATAGAGGCTAAAGAGCAAGCCGAAAAACGCTAGCGCCCAGGAAATCTGCCACTGCGATTGAGTGCGCTTGTTCCAGGCGACGGCGGCGATCAGCGCGTAGGTCAAGAAGCCCCACAGCGACGTCGGTATTCCAAACAATCTGGACCACTCGCTGTTCAACACGACGTCGCAATCGCTGCCAGCGGTGCAAAATGCCACGAGCTTTTCTTGCCACGCCGAGTAGGTGAGATAGGCGCTCAACGCCATGCCGACACAAGCGAGACCGAAGACAAGCCAATTGGGCCCATCCTTCACCGCGTTGACCGCGGGCGCCGATCGGGCGTTGGCGTTTTTGCTTTTGGCTGGTTGAGCCATGGAATCCGCTCCTTAAAATCTCAATCGTTGGTCGCTATCAGGCTGCGAAATCCAGAGTTTAGCGATTAATTTGTGATTTGTGTAGAGGCGAGACGTCGGACAAGCTCGGGTTGGCCTGCGAACTTTGGCGGTGTCGGGTTACTCCTTTACCAGCGCGCGTAGATCTTGTTTCAATCGCAGCAGGGCATCCGGCTCGCGGCTATCGTAGTAGCCACGGATCGTCGCCGTGCTATCAACCAGAACAAAGCGCGGGCTGTGGAGAATAACCGTATCGGTGCCGTCTTGCTTCAACGGCGCCGCGCTCAAGCGAAAGCCGCCTTGAACCAGATTGGATATCTGCTCTTTGTCCCCCGTGAGAAATAGCCAGCGTTCGGCGTCGGCTTTGAAGCGCGCTGCGTAGGCCTGCAGCACCGCCGGTGTGTCCTTGGTCGGATCGACGGAGAAAGAGACCAGTCGGAGGTTGGTCACGTCGGCAAGCTCCGATTGCAGCTTGGCCATCTCTGCGCTTTGCAGCGGACAGGTGTCGGTGCAAGTGGTGTAGATAAAATCGGCGATCCAAACTTTGCCCTGCAGGTTAGCGAGCGCGATTGGCTTGCCGCTGCGCTCGGTGAGGGTGAAGTCGGGTACGACGTTGTGGCGATTCAACCCCTCAAGCGGTTGTTGACCGGGCAGTTGATTCCAGCCGGCGACGCGCTTGGGCGCGAAGTTAAGCCACAGGAGGGTCCCCAGCCCGATCGCTAGCGTCGTCACGAAGAACCCCAATAGTAAGAGGCGCGTTTTAGATAGAGGCATGGCTATGACTCGAAAATATTAGCGGCAAATGCGGGCTTTGTGTAGAGGGCTCGTGGGCAAAGGATAATGGAGTCATTTACCGCTGCGTTGTGCATTGGACGCGGACGGCGGTGGGGGCGCGAGGATTATTCGGCAAGGTGAAAATCCGATATCTTGGCAGCGCTCGTAGAGGGAAAGAGGATCACGGCTCTAAACTATTTCTTGGAGGGGCGATGGCGGATTTCCTGAGCGCAAAGGAAATTTTCGATTGGCAGCCCTACAATCTGCCCGGCAATAGCGCCGCGCAGATGGCGCGGGCGCGCCAGCGCATGATCGACCAGGGGCAATGGCACGACGGCCAAATCCTTGGCCGACGCGGCGCTGTGGGCTGTGTGTCTTTAGAAATCACCCAGCGCTGCAATCTCGATTGCACTTACTGCTATCTCTCGGAGACTTCGGAAGCGCTCAAAGATATTCCGCTTGAGGAAGTGTTTCGCCGCATCGATCTGATTCGCACCCACTATGGCGAAAACACCGACGTGCAAATCTCCGGAGGCGATCCCACAGTGCGCAAGCGCGAAGAACTGGCGGCGATCGTGCGCTACGCGCGCGCAAGCGGGTTGCGGCCGTCGCTATTTACTAACGGCATTCGTGCCTCGCGCGAGTTGCTGTCGCAATTGTGTGACGCCGGGCTGATCGACGTCGCCTTTCACGTCGACCTCACCCAGGAACGCAAAGGCTATACAACCGAAAGGAGTCTCAACGCGGTGCGTAAGGAATATGTCGATCGCGCCCGCGGCTTGCCCTTGTCGGTGTTTTTCAACACCACGGTCTATCCTGGCAATTTTCACGAAGTGCCGGAGTTGGTGCAGTTTTTTGTCGCGCACAGCGACGTGGTTCGGTTGTGCTCCTTCCAGGTCGGAGCAGATACCGGGCGTGGCTTAGAGCGCGAGCGGGTGACCGTCAACCCCTACACAGTCATGCAAGCGATTCAAATGGGTGCTGGATGTGCGCTAAATTTTGGCGCAGTCAGCGCCGGCCACGCGCGCTGCAATCGTGTCGCCTACGGTTTGGTGATCAACGGTAAAGTCTTCGACTTTCTCGCCGACGGCGAATCCGCCGGCAAAGTGATCGCCAATACCGCTCACGTGGTGTTCGATCGGCAAGACAAAGCCAAAACGGTTTGGCGCATGACGCGGGCCATCGCAGCGCGCCCAGACTTGGCGGCGGGCTTCCTTCATCGTGCCGTCTCGTTTGCCTGGAAGGCGGGCGCCGATTTGATCGCCGCCCGCGGCCGCATCGGTAAGCTGACATTTTTTATTCACAATTTCATGGACGCAGACCGGCTCGAGCGGGAGCGCTGCGAGGCCTGTTCGTTTATGGTGATGACGCCCGACGGTCCCATGTCGATGTGCGTGCACAACGCCAAGCGCGATCGCTATCTATTGGTCGCCGCGCAAGTGAAGCGGGGCGACAAGACCGTGTACTGGAATCCTGTCACCGGCCAGACCCAAGAGCACAGGCCAGGGCACCTCGATGTGTCGTTGAGCCGGAAGAACGCCCGCGGGCGGGCGAAAAAATTTGTCGAACCAGTCAGGATTGCCGGCGAAGCCGGCCAATCTCGCGCAAAAAGCGCAGACGCCGCAGAAGATACTCTATGACGAAGATTTTTTTGAGCTGGGGCTTTTTGTTTCTTGTCGGTTGTGCCGCCGTGCCGCGGCCCAGTTTGGTCGAACCCGCGGCTGGCGATCCGCCTTATTCGGCTTGGCAGCGCGTCTTGGAGCGGCACGTTGACAACCAGGGGCGGGTTAACTTCGCCGCGGTGGCGCGTGAGCGCGCGGAGCTCGACCGCTTCGTGGCCTGGGTGTACGACAACGGGCCGAACAATCGGCTGGAAAAATTTCCAACGAAGAATCACGTGTTGGCGTACCACTTGAATGCGTACAACGCGCTGGCGATGCATAAGGTCATTGAGAAGGGCATACCAGAAACTTTGGCGGGGCTGCGCAAAATCGCCTTTTTCTTTTTCGGAAAGGTGCAGGTGGGCGGTGAGCCGATGAGCCTGTACGCCTATGAAAGAGATATCATCCGGCCGTTGGGCGATCCGCGTATCCATGTCGCTTTGAACTGCATGTCGGTGGGCTGCCCGCGGTTGCCGCGCGAGCCGTTTTTGCCCGAGCGCCTCGAGGAGCAGCTCGAGCGCGAAGCCAAACTTTTCTTCAACGAGGCGCGCAACGTGCAGGTGGACGACAGCCAGCGAACCGCGAAATATTCTGAGATCCTCGATTTTTACACGGTCGACTTTCTCCTCAAGGCGCCGTCGTTGACCGCCTACGTCAATCGCTACCGCGACACTCCCGTACCGGAAAATTACGCGGTTGGCTTTGTCCCCTACGATTGGACGATCAACCGGCAGCCGGGAAATTAAATCATCGATCGCGGCTTGAAGTTTTAAAGTCGACCCAGCCGAAGTCGGTCAAGACCACGATGCGCTCGGTGCTGCGGCTCTTTTTTGTTGCACTTTTGGCTGCGTCCGCGCTTGGCAAGTTGCTCGATATGCCGGGCTTCTACGCCATCGTGGGCAGCTATCAAGCATTGCCAGAAGAATGGACTCCTTTCGCGGCGTGGGCGTTGACCCTCGTCGAGCTCGCTTTGGCGCTCTGGTTACTCAGCGAAAAATCGCTGCGCCGAGCGGCGCTGGCGACCTGCGCCATCCATGCATTCTATTTCGTTTGGTTGTCGGTAACGTTGCTGCGGGGATTGGATTTGCCGAACTGCGGATGTTTCGGCGTGTACTGGGCGCGGCCGCTGCGCTGGCACACGCCGCTTGAGGACTTGGTGCTGTTTGTTCTGGCGTTCTTACTCTTGCGCCGAACAGCTGACCGAGAAAATAGTTAGTGCCTTTTTAACGAAATTTCTGCTGACTCAAGGTCGGCTCGTAAAGTAACTGGATGACGACGCCATCCGGGTCGGCGCAGTAGAAAGACGCGCTGCCGTCGCGGTGAATCTTGAAGGGGTGGACGATCTTGACACCGTGGGCGATGAAGTCTTTTTCTAGCTCTTTGACCCGCTCGATGCTCTCGACGACAAAGCCGATGTGATCGAGCTGCCTTTCGGCGGCGTTCTCCGCATAGTCAGCAGTGACCTCATGAATCGCGATGTTGTCGCAGCCAGAGGACAAGTAAACGTTCTGCGGGTCGGGCTCCCAAACGATCTCCATGCCGAATAGTTCCCGATAAAAACGCTTCGAGCGCGCCACGTCCTTTACTTTGAGAGCGACGTGACGCATTCCCTGAATACCGGCGATCTTGGTCATAGGGCGATTATACTGCCGCTCTTGCGTCGAGAAAACATAAGCGGGATAGTTTTTTTCATGAAAGAAGCCCTTTGGTGGCACGCCGACACGGACGGCAAGATTCTGTGCACGCTTTGCCCGCGCTTTTGCCGCCTGGGCGAGGGCCAAGCGGGCTTTTGTTATATTCGCAAGAACGTTGGCGGCAAGCTCTATTCTCTCGGTTACGGCACTGCCACCGGCTTTGCGGTCGATCCCATCGAGAAAAAGCCGCTCAATCATTTCCTGCCTGGCAGTGAGATTCTCAGTTTCGGCACGGCCGGCTGCAACCTCGGTTGCCGCTTTTGTCAGAACTGGAACATCAGCAAGGCCAAGCTCGATGAAGCCGAGAGTCGAGCGGTAACGCCTGAGATTGTCGTTCAGTTGGCGCAGAGAAATCGCGTGCCGAGCATTGCCTTTACTTATAACGATCCAGTCATCTGGGGTGAGTTTGTCATCGACATTTCACGGTTAGCGCGAGAAACCGGCCTGAAGAGCGTCATGGTGACGGCAGGCTACATTACGCCGGAAGCCCGCCCAGACGTGTTTCGCTATGTCGATGCGGCGAACGTCGATCTGAAAGCTTTCACCGAGCGTTTCTACCGTAAGGTAACGTTTTCCCACCTCGATCCGGTGCTCGATACGCTCAAGTGGTTGAAAAACGAAACGGATATTTGGTTTGAGATTACCAATTTGCTGATTCCCGGCGAAAACGACGATGTCGATGAAACCAAACGGTTATGCGATTGGGTGGTGGAGAATCTAGGCGATTCGGTGCCGCTTCACTTCACGGCGTTTCATCCCGACTTCAAACTCACCGACCGGCCGCGCACCCCGGCGGCAACACTGACATGCGCGCGGCGAATTGCCCAAGCGGCGGGCGTTCGTTATAGCTACGTCGGTAATGTCCATGACGACGAAGGACAGACAACCTATTGTCCCTCTTGCCGGCGCGCTTTGATTCGCCGCTTGTGGCACGATCTGCTTGAGTATCACCTCGCCGGCAATCGCTGCCCTTGTGGCGCGGCGATTGCCGGTCGGTTTTCTGTGGATACTGCGGCTCTCGCTCGTTCGGTGCGCAGGCCGCGCCGAGTCTGACCGTAAACGTTCACTGATCTGCCCGTTCGTTTCGCTCCCCATTCTCTAGCGAAATCGCTGTTTTTGTGTTTAATAAGAAATTCCACATCATTTCGTAGAAGTTCCGGATTCATGGCCAAAGCGAAAAAGACCAGCGGTAATAGCGCCCATCCGCATCTGACTATCCTTGAGGATATCAGCACGCTGATTACGCATTCGCAGGACCTGCAGGAGACCCTCGATAGTATTGTCGCCACGGTCGCCGATCGGATGCAGACCGAGGTCTGTTCGCTGTATATCTACGACGCGCAGAAAAAACGGCTGACGCTGTGGGCCACGCGAGGCCTCGATGAGGAATCGATCGGCAAAG
Organism: Deltaproteobacteria bacterium; assembly: GCA_016874755.1. Classification (NCBI taxonomy): domain Bacteria; kingdom Pseudomonadati; phylum Myxococcota; class Myxococcia; species Deltaproteobacteria bacterium. The sequence goes on from VGTH01000048.1 coordinate 23,821, forward strand.
TAACCATGGGCACGGGCGAGGGTCTGACCGGTCTTGTCATCGAGCACATGAAACCGGTGGCGGTGATCGATGCCCTGAAGCACCCGCGCTACAAATATTTTCCGGAAACCCACGAAGAGCACTTCCATTCGTTTTTGGGCGTGCCGCTTTTCGAGCAAAAAAAACCAATCGGGGTTTTGGTCGTGCAGACTTCGCGACGGCGCAAGTTTGCGCAGGATGAAATTCGCTTGTTGACAACGATCTCGGCGCAGGTGTCGAGCATCATCGTGCAGGCGCGGCTCGCGGACTCGCTCAAGACCAAGGAACAGGAGCGCAAGGAGTACCAAAAGCGCATGGTCGACGCCATGCGTCGGCTGCGCTCCTACGAGGGCCGGCGCAGAGAGAAGAAGCCGTCGAAGACGCAGCAGGGCTGGCGCGGCCGTTTGATGGGGCTGGCGGCGTCGCCGGGCTTTGGCCGTGGGCCAGCGTACGTGCTTGAGCCGCGCATGGAGCTGAGCGCGATTCCGAAAAGAAAAGCGAAGGATAGCGAGCGCGAGATGGAGCGCTTTCGCGCGGCGGTGGAACGGGGCATCGAGCATATCAACGTCGTCAAGAACCGCATGGCCAATTTGATCTCTAAAGAAGAGGGCGCGATCTTCGACGTTTATCGTCTGATCTTGGAAGACCCGGCGATCATTCAAGGCATCGAAGCGCAGATTCGCAAAGAAGGGCACACAGCTGAGTATGCCGTGCGCGTCGTTTTCGAAGGTTATCTGCAAACGATTGCCAAGATCGACGACGATTATCTGCGCGAACGCACCATCGACGTGAAAGACGCGGCGCAACGCCTATTGGAAAATCTTTCGGGTACGGCGCCCGGCTCGATTGATGTTCCAGATTACGCGGTGCTGGTGGCTCAGGATCTCTCGCCGGCGGATCTGAGCATGCTGGAAGGCGACAAGTTCAAAGGCATTGTTTTGGCCACGGGTGGCGTCACTTCACATGCGTCGATCTTGGCCAAGTCGTTCGAGATCCCCAGCGTGGTCGCCATCGATGGCTTGATGGAGTCGGTGCATCAGGGCGATTTGCTGATCGTCGATGGCAACTCGGGCGGCGTTTATGTCAATCCCGGTCAGGAAGTGATCCGCGAATACGATCGTCTGGAACGCGATTACGAAAAGCTCAACCGCGAACTGGGGGAGCTGAAGGACTTGCCGGCGGAAACGTCGGACGGCCGCCGCGTTTCACTTTACGCCAACGTCGGGCTGCTGAGCGATGTTGCCTTTGCCGCATTACACGGCGCCCAGGGCGTCGGCCTCTATCGCACGGAGATACCGTTTCTCGCGCATCGCGATTTCCCCAGCGAAGAAGAGCAATACTTGCTCTACAAGCGGGTGGTCGAGGGCATGGGCGACCGGCCGGTGACCATTCGCACATTGGATATCGGAGCTGACAAATATCCGACCTACATGCGCAGCATCGGAACCGAGCCCAATCCGTTTTTGGGTTGGCGGTCGATTCGCATTTCGCTCGAGGTCGAAGAGATTTTCAAAACCCAACTGCGGGCGATTCTACGCGTCGGCGACTTGGGGCGGGTGCGCTTGCTAATTCCAATGATCTCGAGCCTCGAAGAGATCACCAAAGTCAAAGAACTCCTGAACGAAGCCAAAGACGAGTTGAGCCGCGAAGGGACACCGTTCGACCGGCAAATGGAGATCGGCGTCATGGTGGAAGTTCCCTCCGCTGTGCAGCTAGCGGACCGGTTCCTCCGCGAAGTCGATTTTTTGAGCATCGGCACCAACGATCTGATCCAATACATCCTGGCTGTCGACCGGAGCAATCGCAAAGTCGCCGATCTTTACGAGCCGCTGCATCCGGCGGTGCTGGCAGCGTTGAAATCGACGATTGATGCCGGGCGGCGCGAAGGCAAGCGCGTCGGCATGTGCGGCGAAATGGCCGGCGATCCGATGTGTGCGATTTTGCTCCTCGGCATGGGCTTGGAAGAGTTCAGCATGGGCTCCCTTTATATTCCGGTTATCAAGCGGGCGATCCGCTCGATATCCTACCAGGCCGCTAAATCCGCAGCTTCCATCGTCCTGCAAATGGACACCGTCGGTGAGATAAAGCGCTATCTTTTCGAGCAGATGCGTGAGCTGGGCATGGTCGAGTTGCTGGAAATGTACCATTAGTATTTGGGTCGAGATTGACATCAGAAGCTCGAGCGGTTATAAGTCTAGTACGAACGATCGTTCGAAAAACTGCACCGAGAATCTTTTGAAAGGACTTTGCACATGAAAAAAATCTCGACATTTGAAGATTGGGTTGACTATTTCCACAGCTGGCAGAAGGACATCGGCTACGATCAGGCGCTTTTGGGCGACTATAAGTTTGAGACTAAACTGAGCGACCTGCACTCCAACGAAATCGAGTTTGGCGATTTCAAGGGGCAGCAGAAATGGCAGCGCATCACGCAGATTCCCAATCAGTCGATCCGCGATGCGCTGATGAACTTGATCATCTACCAGGGCGATACGGAATTTGCCTCCGTCGAACAGCAGAAAAATCTCCTCGACACCGCACCGACGGAGTACGACAAGAAAGCGCTGACTCGCGTCAACAGCGAGGAAATGCGCCATGGCTGGCAGATGTGCTACCTGCTGGTCAATTATTTCGGCGACTCTGGCAAGCTCGAAGCGCGAAAACTGCTGGAGCGGCGCGCCTTTCGTGGCGACCGGCTGCTCGGCTCGTTCAATGCGCCCGTGAACAACTGGCTCGACTTTTTCACCTACACCGAGTTCGTCGACCGCGACGGCAAGTATCAGCTCACCATGCTGAGCCATTCCTCATTCGCGCCCCTGGCGCAGAGCGTGATCGCGATGCTCAAAGAAGAACATTTTCATATGTTCACCGGCCACACGGGGCTCACGCGCATTCTGCGCGCGCAGAAAATCCCGGTGCCGATCGTGCAGAAATATTTCAACAAATGGCTGTCGACGGCTTACGATCTTTTCGGCACTGACCATTCCTCCTCGGCGCACTGGGCCTACACTTGGGGATTGAAAGGCCGCTATAACGAGCACGAAGCCGGCGTCGATGCAGACAAAGCCAAGCTCAACGATCTGTCGCGCGAGCTTTACATGAAAGAGTCGCAGCAGCTGATCGATCAGTTGAATCAGCTCGTGCCCGCGGGGCAGGCGAAGATTAAAACGCCCGACCTGAAGTTCAATCGCTCCATCGGCGAGCATGTCGGCAAGACCTACAGCGTCACGGGTGAGCTATTGTCGCCCGAGGACTACAAAAAGCACCGCGAAGAAACGCTGCCCACCGCTGAGGATGAAAAGGTTCTCGCGGATATCATGAAGAACAAGGATTGGGTGGCGCAGATTCAACTGAACTAACATCGAGTTTGTGCTTGTCGCCCAGGAGTTTCTGGGCTAGAGATAGGGTTCAAGCAGTTCCAGCCGTTCAAGCCGTATCGGACGTTCCAATCGTAATCAGCTCGCAACGGCCCAACGGCTTGAACAGTTGGAAACTGTTTCTAAGGAGTGAGCGGTGAAGCAGACTTGTCTTGTCTGTCTGAATATCGATTGTAAGTCGCGCGGTGCTGAAGGGTTGATGAAAGAGCTCGAAAGTCGCATCAAAGCCAAAGGCCTCAATGATGTCGAGGTGAAACAGTACATGTGTTTTGGCGCCTGCCAGGAAGGGCCGAACGTGGTCGTTTATCCGGAAAAAAGTTGGTATGCCCACGTCAAGACCGAAGACTTGGACGACATCGTCGCGCACCTGGCTGGCGGACCGCATGTGCAGCGGCTCGACACCATAGACTCGTCTCTCAAGGATTTGATTTATCAGCTTCTCGACACGGGAGTGTTCTAAGCGATGGAAGGGATCCTCTTTCCCAAAGGCGTGCCCGAAGGGCGCGAATCGTTACAGCAGTACCGCAGCCGCGGCGGCTACGAAGCGCTGGTGAAAGCTGTCAAAGGAGCCCCCGAGGATGTCGTCAAGATCGTTGCCGATTCCGGTCTACGCGGCCACGGCGGCGCCGGTTTTCCGGCGGGGAAAAAGTGGCAATTCACTCGCGACGCACCGGAGCAGCCGCGTTATCTGGTGATGAATGGCGGCGAGGACGAGCCCGGCAGCCGCAAAGATCGTATCCTTTTAGAAAACGTTCCCCATCTCGTTATCGAAGGCGCGGTGCTCGGCGCCTTCGCGATTGGCGCATCCAAGGCTTATCTCTACATCAACGCCAAGTACGAAGCGGCGACGCAAATCGTCAAAGAAGCGTTAGCCGAAGCGAAAGCGGCCGGTTATTGGGGCGAGAAAATTTGCGGCAGCAACTTTAGCTGTGACATCGAGTTGGTCGCCGCGCCGCACAACTACGTTGCCGGTGAAGACACCGCAGTCATCGAAGTCATCGAGGGCAAACAACCCAAGCCGCGGCAAAAACCGCCGTTCCCGGTCACCGTTGGTTTGTTCGGCAAGCCGACTTCGGTGAACAACGTCGAGACCCTCGCCAACGTGCCGCGCATTCTCTTGAAAGGCGCTGCGTGGTACCGCGGCTTTGGCACCGCCGACTGCCCCGGCACCATGTTGTTCTCGTTGAACGAAACTGAAGAAGTTAATAAGCCAGGCATCTATGAGCTGCCGTTTGGCACGCCGCTACGATATTTGATCGAAGAATGCGGCGGCGGCATGAAAGCCGGGCACAAGATCAAAGCGATCATGCCGGCGTCGCCGTCGTCGGCCTATCTCAAGCCCGACAAACTCGATACGCCGCTCGAACCCAACGCTATGCGCGACGCCGGCTCGGCGCTCGGCTGCGGCGTCGTGCATATCGTGCGCGAGGGAACTTCGATCGTTGACGAGCTAGTGCGCGTCACAGATTTCTTTGCTGTCGAGTCCTGCGGTCAGTGCCCCGCGTGCCAGATGGAAACCAAAAGCCTCGCCATGCTGATGAAAAAAGTGCAACAGGGCCAAGGCAACGCCGCCATGCTCGAACAGTTCGGCAAGCTGATCGCCTTCAACAAAGGCAAAGGCTTTTGTAATTTGATCGGCATGCCGGGTCCGCCGATCGAGAGCGCGTTGAAACTCTTCCCGGAAGATTTCCAGGCGCGCATGGCTTCCTAACCCATTCTTCCTGAGGGCGTAAAGAAGGGGATGTCGCAAAACGGCATCCCTTTTTGTTTCTAGGGCGTGGTTCCATGCTACCGTTTGACCCTTTCGTGCAGCGCTTGATAGTATCCGCTCGTCTTGCGCATGAGGGAGCCATCATGAAGCGATTTGTTGCGATCGTAGTTTGCCTATTTCTTGGCACGTCGCTAGCCACTGCGAACAATCACGATGCGTTCATGGAAGGCGCCAAGAAGGAGCGTGAGCTGACGCTCTATACTTCGATGACCGTCGACCAGGCGCAGCGCCTCAACAACGCCTTTACCGCCAAGTATCCCTTCCTGCAAATCAACATGTTTCGCGCCGTGGGCGAGCGCCTGCTGACGAAAATTATGACCGAGGCGCAAGCGGGACGATTCGGATTCGACGTCGTGCAATCGGCGGAGACCCAGGGTTACTTTCTGAAAAAGCGCGGCCTTTTGGGGCGCTACCAATCCCCCGAAGTAAAAAATCTGCAAAAGGGTTTTGCCGATCCAGAGGGCTACTGGGCGGCGATCTACATGATGCCCAACGTGATCGCCTACAACACGCGCATGGTGAAGCGCAACGAAGTCCCGGTGTCCGACGACGATCTGTTGAATCCCAAATGGCGCGGCAAGATCGGCATGGACGGCACCAAGCCCGAATGGTTTTCTTGGAAGCTGCGGCGCATGGGACAAGAAAAAGGGCTGGCGTATATGAAGAAACTCGGCGCGCAGGAGTTTCGCCTATACTCCGGTTTGACCATCATCACCGGATTGCTTGCTGCCGGCGAATTTCCGCTGGTGCTGAACACGTACGTGCACAATGCCGAAGACGCCAAGCGCAAAGGCGCGCCGGTCGAATGGGTGGCACAGGATCCCGTATTTACCAAATTCCAACCCATCGGCGTCGGCTCAAAAGCGCCCCATCCGAACGCAGCCAAGTTGTTTGTCGATTTCATGCTGAGCGACGAAGGGCAAAAGATCATTGCTTCCTTCGGCCGCGTGCCGACGCGGCGCGGCGTGCCGACCACCGTGCAAGGTCTAGAGAAATTGAATTTCGTCATTGACGAGTTCAGCGCCGGTGACGATTTCAACAAGAGCTATGAGCAGTTCCGCAATATCTTCGGCACTGCGAAATAGTAGAAGTACCGGCGATCGCATAAGTCAAAGAATGCTTCGACAAGCTCAGCATGAACGGATTGTTTTTGAGCGATTTTAGACTTAGTTCCGTTTGTCCTTAGCTTGTCGAAGGACTCCGAAATTGCCTTCGCACGACACCAAGTTGGTGGGAGAAATAACAATGTCACCAGCAGGAATCACACAGAGCTATCTCGACGGGCTCAAGTCTAACGATCTGCTTCTCAAGTTCACCTGGGAAGAGTGGCTGGCGATCGCGCCGCCCTACAGCGACGGCAAATGTACCAGCAAAGATGTTGTCGCGCGCTATCAACGCAACGGTTACGAGTGGGACATGCACGGCACGCTGTTTACGCCGGAGAAAGAAACCGACGCGAAGCGTGCTTTCGTTTTCTTCCACGGCGGCGCGGGCAGTGAAAAAATCATGGACCTGACACCCGACGGACGACCGGGACTGGCGCGAGCGCTGGCAGCGCAGGGATTCAAGGTATTGACCCTCACCTATCCCGGCCACTATCCGCCCGGCGGCGTGTGGCAAGTGCCGATTCCCGAGCGCATGCCGATCTACTTGATGGACCGTCAACTGAGCAGCGAAGAGATCGCCGACCGCAATCTCAAATGCACTTTTAACGTGATTCTCCAAGGGGCAGGCGCGTTGACCGATGAGCATTTAGCGGGTCGTGATATCATCGCTTTCGGCCATTCCACCGGCGGCCCGATGGCCGCGCATCTCACGCGCTTCAGCAAGAAGACCAAAGTCATCGGCATCGTCGGCTTCGGCAGCGGCGGGCCAGACGGCTGGCGCAAAGAGTGGCGCGACACAACTGGCGCGGAAAAATATCGCGAAATCCCCATCGACCACATATCGCGGCGCTCGCCGGACTCGTTTAAAAATTCCGGCTACGTCGATCCCGAAGATTTGACGCCGTGGGGCGGCGCCGACGACTACATTCGGCTGGTCAGCCCACTGCGCTCGCAGATGAAAACGAGTCTCTGCGATAACCAGCACAACGCCGCAGTCGGCATTCTCGAAGAGTATTCCAAGCGCACGGGGCTTCCGCGTGACGAATACTTCGATCACTTACAAGAACCTGATGCCAATTGGCTAAAATCAATTCGCGTCTTACTTGTCGTCGGTGAAGATGACAAAGGCCATTGGGTTTGCGGCGGCGCGCCGTTGGAAAACAAGCGTGAGATTTTCATGGGGCGCAAGTATGCCGCAACCACGCGCGGCGCCCATGTCGTGCTCCTGCCGCGCTACGGGCATGTCGGCTACGCGGAACTTCATAACGAGAAGATCGCTTATCTTTGGTTGTGGGCGTTTAAAAACAATTACTTTGATTGAAACAGGATCTCATGCTGAGCAAAGCGAAGCATCTGCTTTTGTCGCGTAGAGCAGATTCTTCGCCTTCAGCTAAGAATGACAATGGCGAGATAGCCTTCAAGCAGGAGAATTCACCATGCATTCAAATTAACAGTGGCGTTGGCGGCATTCGTGTTAGCGTTGCCACTTCGGTCGTCTTTTGCCGCTCAAGCCAAGCCGATGTCGCAAGTTGTTTATCCGCAAGCGCTAAGCGAACAGATTGGGTCGACGATATGAGTCTGCGGCGCAAGTTAGAGCTACAACTGGTTTTTGCGCTGGTGATTCCCAATCTGCTATTCGCTGCGCAGCCAACCGCCAAATCGAGCAGGCCGCTAGCAAAAGCCCGTGTCAGCCAATCGGCGATCAGCAGCCGCTCGGCCGTGCTTTGGATTGCCCACGAGCAGGGCATCTTCGCCAAGCACGGCGTCGACGTCGAACGATTTATTTATGCGAAGTAGCTCGTTCGGGTTCTCGGTCGACAACCGCCCGGCAAGGAGATGACTATGGAAGAGCCGAGATTCTTCTCTGCCGATTCCCACGTCAACGAACCGCCTGAATGCTGGGAGCGGATTCCCAAGGGCCTGCGCAGCCATGGGCCGCACTTCGTCAAGGACCCGCAGGGAAAAAAGGGCTTGTACATGGTCTTTGACGGCCATGAGCCCGATCCCGTCGGTATGACTTTCACCGCCGGCCTCAACAAAGAAGCTGGCGGCGTGCGCCGAGTGATCGAGAACTTTACCTGGGAAAGTTGGCGCGGGCCTTGGGATCCGGTGGCGCGTTTGCGAGACATGGATATCGACGGCGTTAAAATCGAAGTGCTCTACCCGAGCATGGCGCGCAATTTTTATAGCTTAAAGGGCGAAGAAACGCCGCTGCAAAAAGCTGGACTGCAAGCTTACAACGACTGGATGACCGACTACTGCAAGACGGCGCCCAAGCGCTTGATCGGCCTCGGTTTGCTTTCTGCGCTCGACGTCGAGTGGTCCATGGCGGAAATGAAACGCTGTGCCAAGCTCGGCCTCAAGGGTATTGTGCTACCGTCCGGTCTGCCCGAAGGCCTGTGCTATGGCGATGAAGCCTATGATCCACTCTGGCAGCTCGCTCAGGACATGAATTATCCGATCCACTTTCACATCAATATTCTCCAAGGCCGCGATCGCATGGCGGCGCGCTTGAAAGTGATCTCCAAGCTGCAACAGGGGCGCAACGCCTTGCGGCGGACGATCCTCGAACCGTTGAATCTACTCACCGACCTCGTCTTCGGCGGTGTGCTCAATCGTTTTCCCAAGCTGCCCTTCGTGTTGGCGGAATACGATCTTGCCTGGATTCAACCTTTCATTAATAAAATGGACGGCTCGTTGATCCGCGCGCGCTCGGAGTCGCCCGATTCGCCGACGATTGAATCGCTGCCGAGCGAATCTGTGCGGCGGCAAGTCTATGTGACGTTCCAAGACGACCGCGCCGGCGTCCTGGCGGCGGACACGCTCCGCATGCTCGACAACTACATGTGGGCGAGCGACTACCCGCACGGCGGCGCCACCTGGCCGCACTCGAAGGAGATCAATAAAGCGCAGTTTCAGGGCCTCGCGCCGGATGTCGAAGACAAACTCGTCTGGGGCAACGCGGCGAAGTTTTACGGTGTGGCTTAGGAATTCGGAGTGTCTCGCGCAAAGCATGTCCTGAGCAACGTCGAAGGGGCGCAAGGGGCGCAAAGTTGGGAGTAAGATGATTCACCACGAAGACACGAAGTTCGGAAAAAGATAATTTATCTTCTTATCCTACCTTCGTGCTCTTCGTGTCGTGGTGAAATAGTATTTGTGCTGCTACGGTAAATCATCGCGGAGGAAGAAATGGCTTCAACAGTTCTCATCACCGGTGCCAACGGTTTCATTGGGTCACACGTCACGTTGTTACTGGAATTCCTCGGCCACAAAATTGTTCCCATCGATGTCATGCCGCGCTCGCCGGATCTTTCGCTGCTTGGCATCAAATCGGCCAGTCATATCATGAACGTGACCGATACAGGGGCATTTCGCGCACTGTGCGAGAAAGAGCGGCCGACCCATGTTTTTCATGCCGCTCATCCGCCGCGCGACGAGACGCCGACGGTGTTGGATTATTGCTATAAGGCGATGACCAATATTTTGGAGGCAGCGAAGGATCTAAAGTTTCAGCGCGTCGTCTATTCCAGCTCGGCATCGATCTATGGCCAACTGCAAAAGCCCGACGGTAGCCTGGTCAAAGAAGATGACGCGGTGACGATTTATCCGACTTACTTCTATCGCGCCGCTAAGACCGTCTCCGAATGGATGGGCAACTTCTACAAAGAAAAATACGGCGTCGACTTCGTCGCGCTGCGCTACTCATCGGTCTACGGCCCCGGCCTGTACCGCAGCATTCCTTTGGAATTGAAGCGAGGTATCTTCGGTCAAACCTGTCGGCCGTTTCTGACCCGGCCGGTCGACGATCTGATTTATGTCGACGACGTTGCCGATGGTGTAAGCCGCGCGCTGTTTACTGCCGGCCCGCTGAGCAAGGCCTACAATATCGGCCTCGACAAAGCCTACGTCAGCGAAGATTTGAAAAAGGCGATTCAAAAGGCGTTGCCTAACCTCGAATTCGAAATCGGCGCGCATCCCAACGCGGCCGAAGTGGCGCCGCACCGGCTGCGCAATCCATTGGATATCTCGCTGGCACGAAAAGAGCTCGGCTGGCAGCCGAAAATCTATCTGGAAGAAGGTATCGCGAAACTGGCCAAGTGGCTGGTCGATCACAAACCGCAACTGCGTTTGTGAGAAGATTCACTATTTTTTCTTGGCCGCTTTCTTCTTCGCTTTGGTCTTTGCGGGTTTGGCGGGAAGCTTCTGGACTTCGGCGAACGTTGCGGCAAAAAACCCCGAAAGTTTCTCGGTGTCGCCAGGGATCGCCGGTGGAATGATCCACCAATCTTTCATCCCTTTGCCGGTCCCCATCGGATCGAAGGTATTCGCTGACCGGAGATCGCTGAACTGGTTCTTTAGATCGCCCGGCAAACGAATCACGACGTTGTCCTCGTGCAGCCCAACAAAGAAATTGCCCTTGACGAAGCAACATGGGTAGCCGAAAATTTTTCGCGGTTGCGCGTCGGTATGTTGCGGCAAGGCCAACGTAAATCTCTCGACTAAGTCTGGAGATGATTTTTCCCAAGCCATACCCCCCTCCAGCGAGTCAGGTGAGCACGTAACCGCATCAAAATCCGTCTTCACTTTTCTTTCCCACCCACTCCCGCGTCCAGCTGGTTTCGATTTGCGATTGTGGTTGACAAGTGCTCCTGCTCGCCAATAGCATCGGCTACCATAAAACCGATTGGGAGGACAATCACGGTGAATCTCAGAGTGCTGGTTGTGACCGCGTGCTCGATGCTGTTCGGTTTCCTTAGCGCTGTGCCTTTGCAGGCTGCCAGTGCGCCCATGACAACCGCTCAGCTCGCCCTCTACCAGGGTGCTGATCGCGAGAAGATCCTGATCGAGGGCGCCAGGAAGGAAGGGGCTTTCACTCTCTACGGCTCGCATAGCTGGTATCGCACGATGGCGAAGGAGTTCGAGAAAAAGTATCCGTTCTTGAAGATCACCGAGTACCGAACGGACGGACGCAATTTAATCAAGCGTGCCGTCGAGGAAGCCAAAGCCGGACAGTACCTCGCTGACGTCATCGCCACCACCGGTGAACAGATGGATGTGATGAGACGCGACGGGCTTTTTCTTGAACATTGGACGCCCGACGCGCGCTTCTATCCCGACGACGTCAAAACTAAAAGCAAAAACGGCTTTCACTACGTGGGACATTACGAGACCTACGCCAGTTTGGGATTCAACACAACGGTGATTTCGCCTGCCGAAGCGCCCAAGACCATGCAAGATTTGTTGAATCCCAAATGGAAAGGCAAAATGTCCATCGTCAACACGACAACGGGCACCCGTTGGATCGGCAACACGGTGGAGAATTTCGGGCGAGAGTTTCTCGAAAAACTCGCTGAGCAAGATATCAAAGTGCAGAACATGGCGGGTGCGGCCCTGGCAGGCCTGGTGGTTTCTGGCGAAGTGCCAATGTCACCAACGATCTTTGACGCCAACGTCACCCAAGCCAAACAAAAAGGCGCGCCGGTCGACTGGCGTGGGTTAGAACCGGTGGTCACCACCGTCGCGTACTCAGGTTTGATGATCAAGGCACCGCACCCGCACGCGGCACTGCTCTTCATCGATTGGATTCACTCGAAGGAAGGTCAGCAGATAATGATGAAGGGTGGGCTTTGGTCACCGCGCGAGGACATCGGGTCGGTCACGCAGAAGTTTAAGAAATCCTACATCGATGAAAAGTACGGCGTCGAAGAAGCGGAAAAGAAGTATGCGGAGTGGGATGGGTTGATGCAGAAACTGTTCATGAGAAAGCGCTAGGGGCGACCGGCCGGTCGCCCGCTTTGGATCGACGAGCATCCAACGGCCAAGGAACAGATACAACATGTAATAGTTTAAGCTTCACCCGCGGAGGATCGCATGAGCAGCAAATACCACTGGTTGATTGCTTGGGTTGTTTGCATCTTGGTTGTTCCGAGCCCGGTTCGCGCCGCCCAGGAGGTGACCCTCGGCTACGCCAACATCAGTGCACGCGTGAGCCCGCTCTGGATCGCCCGGGAGAAAGGCTTCTTCACCAAGCACGGCGTACCGCTACAAGCGGTCTTCTTGCCGCACGCCTCTGCACTGTTCGCCACTCTGGCCGCTGGACAGGTTCAAGTCGCCAACAGCGGTGGCAGCACGGCCTTGGGCGCCGTCGCCGGCGGTCTCGATTTGAAAGTCATCGGCACGTTCACCAGCCGCATTCCGTTTGACATTGTGGCCCGCCCGACGATCAAAGAAGCGAAAGACCTGCGCGGCAAGCGATTGGGCATTCAAGGCATTGGCGGAACCATCTGGATGGCCGGCCTGCTGGGCTTGGAATACTTGGGGCTCGACCCAGGCCTCGATCAGGTCCAAGTCGTTGCCGCCGGCGAACAAACTTTGCTCACCCAAGCCCTCGAAAAAAACACAGTTGACGCCATCGTCGTTGACAGTGCCTTTAGCAACATGCTCAAAGGGCGCGGCTATTCGGTGCTCGTCGAGCTTTCCAAAACCAACATTCCATTCGTCAGCAACGGCATCATCACCCGGGGCAGTTATCTACAGCAACAGCCCGACGCTGTGAGAAACATCGTGAAAGGCTGGATGGAAGGTGTCGCCTTCGCGCTGAGTCCCAAAACCAAGCCCGCCGTGATCGCCACCATCATGCGCTATTTGAAAATCAACGACCCCGAACTCGCCGAGCGCGGTTATCAAGACTTACAGCAGGCCACCGACCGCAAGCCCTTCCCCTCCCTCGAAGGTCTACGCAACGTGCAGCGCCTGATGGCGCAGCGTAACCCGGCGGTCGGCAATTTGAAAATCGAAAACCTGATCGACGCCAGAATTATGCGCGAGCTCGATGAAAGCGGCTTCATCGATCAGCTCTACGCGGCCTATGGAGTGAAGTAGGCGAACGCACGCGCCCCGCCGATGTGAGGTCTTTGCCGATGGGAGGCTTCGCCACTCCCGCGGTTGCACGGCTGCAAGCCAACGTCCCTGCGCGAGACTTTTTTGCTCATTTGAGAGTTTAGCTTCTGTGTAGTACACTTTCGTATTACGTATCAGGGAGCGTTTATGGCTTTAAGTGTGCGGTTGGATGACAAAACGGAATCGTTGATCGGGCGTCTTGCGAGAAAGAGGCGGCAAACCAAATCGGAGGTCATTCGCGACGCCGTCGGGGTTCTCGCCAAGCAAGAAGAAAGAGGCTCGGAACGGACACGTCCCTACGATCGCGTAGCCCACCTGATAGGCTGTGTCAAAGGCGGACCGCGGGACCTATCGGTGCGCAGCGGCGACAAGTTTCGCGAACTGCTTCTCGATCGGCGCCGGAGCCGGCGATGATCCTCGTGGATACCGGACCGCTGGTTGCGTTAATTCACCAAGATGATGATCATCACGAAATCTGTAAGAAAACGTTCACCTTATTAAACGATTCGCTTGGCACCGTCTGGCCGGTGATCACAGAAGCGATGCACCTCCTCAGCTTCTCACGCACGGGGCAAATCGCTCTCTGGGACATGATCGAATCTGGAGCGGTTGAGCTTTTATCCCTTGGCACCGAGGACATCGCCCGGATGAAAGAATTGATGCATAAGTATCGCGACCTGCCGATGGACTTGGCCGACGCGGCGCTGGTGCGTGTTGCCGAGCGCGAGAGACTGCGTCGCGTTTTTACCATCGACCGCCGCGATTTCCTGATCTATCGCCCATCGCGAATCGGGCGGTTCACTATTTTACCGTCGCGTCCGTAGGCCAACCGCGGTTCAACACCGGCACAGGCCGGGCTGTCCATTTTCGTGGAGTTAGAACTTGCCCTAACCGCCCAACAGTTTCATCATGCGCTCGACCACGTCCGGCGGCTGGGAGATAACTTCTTTGGCGAGCTTTGCCAGCTCCTCGCCGCTGATCGCGTCGACCGTCCAGCGGCGTTTTTTCAGATCTTGCAACAATGCGGGATCTTTAAGGGAGCGGTTATAAGCATCGCGTAGCATTTCCACGCGGTCGGGCGGTATGCCCGGTGTGCCAACCAGCGGCCGGCCGAAGACCGCCGGCGCGAGCAGCACGTTGGCGACCCGCCGCGTTGCCTCGGGGGTCTTGAGTTGGTCCATCAGCTCGTAGATCGACGGCACATCGGGGACCAGAGGGTCGCGCTTCTTGCCGGTTTGCAGAATCGGCCGGACAACGCTTTTTTTGTGCCAGGTTAGAAACGGCTCGCGGGCGAAGTAGGTGCTGATGGTCAGGTTGCGGCAATGCAGCTCGCCGCGCTCGATGCCGAGGTCGATCTCGCCGCCGCCGGGATAGCCGGCAACGATGTTAAACTTGATCCCCAGACCATCGTCGAGAAACTTCGGCATGTAATAGCCGGAAGTGCTGGTTCCGGTGGCGCCGCACTTGGGCGGCTGCGCTGCTTTGCGCACGTCCTCGATGGTTTGATAGGGCGTGTCGGTGCGCATGATGAGGATAAACTCGGTCTGCTCCGGCGTGCCGAGCCAGGTGAACTTGGACCAGTCAAACTTCACTTCGGGGCGCCGGGCCAGCTGGTCGAAGTACATCGACGGGCCGAAGGTGCCAAGGGTCAAACCATCCGGCTTCGCCACGGAATAGACGTAGTTGGCTGCGATGACTCCTCCCGCGCCGGTCATGTTCTGTACGATGAAGTTGGGATTGCCCGGGATGTACTTGCCCATGTGCTGGGCGAAGATGCGCGCCCAAAGATCGTAAGCATCGCCGGCCAGATTGCCGACGATGATCCGGATCGTCTTCCCTTGATAAAAGGGCGCCTGAGCTTGCAGGGTCGTTGCCGACACGAGCAGAAGCAACAAAGTAAAGACGCAGCGTTTCATGACAACCTCCAAGCTTCCAGCGAACCGTTACGGTTAGTTAGCTCATTAAAAGCAATTGATCGCTGAGAAGTCAAAGAGTCTCTGTGCAAAGACCTCGTCGGAGCGAAAATGATCACCTAAACAGGACCTCCCAGAGCGTCATTCCGGCATGGATTGCCGGAATCCAGGTTCCCATGGACGGCATCCGGAGACAATCCATGTCGACCTGGATTCCAGCACTGGAATGACGACGGAGGACAGCGTGTTCTACTTTTCATCTTGTGTGGCGCGCGTAGGCTCATGAATCACTGCGTTGGGAGTCTGGGAACCGGTTATGATGGTTTTTATTGACAGCAGATGGCAGAGATGTTACTCGGGGCTGGCGAGTCATCTGACTGTCCCGGAGCGTGGCGAAACCGGAGTTCTTCTGTGACCGAGGGGCGTATGGCTTGGCATAAAATATCGTGTTTCCCGCGAATCGGCTTTTGTGCGTTGCTGCTGGTGGCGGCCATGAGCAGTGTCGCTTCCGCGCAGTCTTCCTTTTATCAAGGCAAAACCATCATCATCCTCGAGAGCAGCGCGCCCGGCGGGGTTGGCAGCATGCGCACCAAGGCGCTGGTGCCTTTTCTGCAAAAATACATCCCGGGAAATCCTACGGTCGTGATGCAGCATATGGACGGCGCCGGCGGGAAAAGGGCGGCGAACCATTTATTTAAGTCGGTGAAACCGGATGGCCTCACCATCGGCCGGATGTCGACGCCGTTCGTGATGCAGCCGATCCTCGGTGAGAGCGGCATTCTCTACGACATCGATAAAGTCAGCTATCTGGGCACGAGCTATAGCGGCGGCTATCACGTGTTTTTTACCCGCAAGGAGTCGGGCCTCGACAGCCTGGAGAAACTGCGTGCGGCGTCGGGTTTGAGAATCGGTTCTCAATCGGTGGGACATCTGATCTATATTTCAGGCCGAATGTTTGCGTATCTGATCGGTTTGAAGCAGCCGCGCTTCGTCACCGGCTACACTTCACCGGAGCTGGACGTCGCCATCGAGCAGGGCGAGCTCGATACGCGCTCGACGGTGGCCGACGCGCTGCTGCACGAAAAACCTGAATGGGTCGACAAGAATCTCATGAATTTTCACAGCATTATCGAAGTGCCGAAGGGACGAAAGCACAGTCACGCGCGGTTCACTGAGCTGCCTGACATTGAGAGCTTCGCCAAGGTGGCGATGGACAGGAAAATCGTCACGATGTACCGCGCCTTCATCGGCAGCGGTAATCCGTTTATCTTGCCTCCTGGAACGCCGAAAGACCGGGTGCAGATTTTGCAAGACGCAATGCGCAAGATTTATCGCGACGCCGAGTTCCACAAAGAATACACGAAACTCACGGGCCTCAAAGCCGAACCGCAGATGCCGGAGGAGCTGGAGAAAACGGTCAAAGAAATGCCGCGCGATCGCGAAGCGGTGGACCTGTTCAAAAAGCTCACCGGGCCCGATCCGTTGCCGCAGAGATAGCAGCAGACGGCGGTGCGCATCACCCCCCTCGCCGGCAATTGGGGCACTTGCAAGAAGGCCGGTAGTTGATCATGAAAGGCAGCCATTGGTCACCGCGCGACGAAATTGGCTCGCTCACGCAGAAATTTGAGACGTCCTACGTTGCCGAGAAGTACAGCGATAGACAAGCCTGCGGGGATTGCCCTACTCTATTTTCTCTTCTGATAATGCTGTTCTACGACAAACAACAGACCTAGTACAAAAAATATGGCCGCCCGAGGTTCCGGCACTGTTGTGGGAGCCGGCTCCAACGATTGCGCAAGTCCTGCGCTGTCGAGAAAAATCGAAACCACCCGCACGGCAGATGGGGTAAGGCTAAGTGTTGCCGAAAATGAACCGGCGTTGCTGCCGGTTCGATTGGGCGGACTATCCAGAGACACGTCAAGTGGCGTGGCAACCAAATTTCCATCGACGACGTAATTGATCCCAACCCTGGCAAGCGCGGAATCGCTTGTAGGATCGCTTGCCGATGTATCCATCATCCAAGAAAAGTTAATCGCGATTGGCACGACGACTGTGCTGGTTCCACTATTCACGAGTATAAACCCTCCGGCGTCGTTAGCCTGCGAAAAAGCCGAAACCGCCGCTGTTCCCACCAGACCAACAGAGTTTCCGTTCGTCGAAAGTATTCCCTGCACTCTATTCGCCGCGGGAAAACTTAAGGCCGAGGCGGTCATGGCCGTACTCCCCGAACTGCCGAACGGATCAACGAAAGCGAAAGTGGTGAAAGGATCACTATCGCTATCTTCGACTGAGGCCAACAGTTGCAATGATGCACCTGCTGGCGAAGACACTATAAGCGTAGCGTCGAGCGATGTATTGTACATTGCGCCAGCAATAGCTTGCAAAGATATGGCGACTGCAAGTACACATAGAAAACCTGCTATCCGAACACATTCCCATCGTGCTGATTGTCTCATGTTCTGCAACCTTCCCTTAACTACGAAATCCATGGCGGTACAGGTGGCATGTCCCTATGGCGCGGGGCATGGTCTCAGGACTGCGCCATGCGTTCCTCCACCTGTAGACAACTGCCACGTTGCCCTAGTTGCCGCGGAGTTCACGGAAAAATTCTGGACGAACTGATTAAGGAATTGTGCATCGGTTACCTTTTCTGGATTCGTTAAAGGAGACTTGATGCATTGAGAAAAATAATTTTGAGGCGTTGCGAGCGCGGTGTAGCGCCAGAAAGAACGTCCGTTAACGATTCTAATGTCGTCAAGACGTTCCCCGGATGAGCCTGTTTGCGATAACTGTGCGATCGACCCGCTAGTACCGGAGCTAAGGTTATTCGAGTAATAAACGCTTGGTGGCGAGGATGGTCAAGTCGTTGAAACCAAACTCCATACAACCGTGAGCTATGATCAAAGCGTGTGGAAATAGGAAATAGGTAGGCGTACCCTTTCGCGAATCTAAAAACGAAAGGCTGCCTGTTGGCGCAGGCAGGAAAGGATACGCCGATGAGAGAAAAGCACACTGAGG